>CAZLTH010000149.1:0-4944 GCA_964562355.1 uncultured Syntrophomonadaceae bacterium
TTTGTGGTAGGTCCGTTTGGGTCTGGAAAAACCCATTTTCTGCGACAATTGATGAAAATAGCGCAGGATGAAGGATTTGTTACCTCAGAGGTCTGTCTTGATAAAGATATTGATTATACCAATCGCCGGATGGTTTACCGGGAGATTGTGCGAAATATCCAAGCACCAGGACGTCCGGAAAGAGGCATGAAGCAATTATTACTTGCTTGTGTTAAAAATGTTCGCAGTCAGGTGGCTGATCCCCAACTAGCCGAAACTGTCTGCCAAAGATGGGTCGGTAGTATAGAACATGCTGATTTTAACTTGGATGCCTTTGCCAGGGTAGTTCAGAAGGCCATACTTTACCTTGAACAGGGTAATGATGATGCTTTTAACCGGGCCTGCCTGTGGCTGGGGGGCGAATTTGATAATAAAGACTTGACCAAGGAATTGGGGGAACCAGCAATACAAAAGGCAGAGCTTAATCTTTTTGCGGCTAGGGCTATGTTTTCACTTTTCCAATTCATTCGTCACGCTGCTCAGATAATTTTGACTACTCCCGAATCCTTCGATTCCTTATTATGCCGTGGAAGACTGGAAAAGGGGCACATCTTGGCTCCGGCTGTAGCAGTAGTATTAGACGAAATCCATTTGTTGTGCTGATGATAAGATTCAGCTTATTGGATTGAGTGCTACCATTACTGCTCCGGAAATGGTCTGTGCTACCTTTATGCCTGGAGGAAAGGTGGTATATGTAAATAAAAAACTACCCCTGAAAGTACGGATTGAAGAAGTAAAAGGTTGGTCAAGTTTGGATGAGGAAGTGGCATGGATTAGAGAGGGACGGTGGGATTTGGAACTGGATGAAACAGTAAGAGAGAAGTTGGAGGGGTTTATATCGTAACATAAGGGCAAGCAGCTTAGCAGAAGCAGCCTGCGCTTGAATGATTTTTTGTTGGAAGTATAACAAGTCCAGATAAAAAACTAATGCACTAGCTTTGAAATCTCCTCACTGGAAAGACCTGTTGTCTTTTGAATTACATCTATGTTCATTTTTAGAAGTAACATATTTCTGGCTATTTCTATAGTTCTCTCCATTTTACCTTCTGTTTTACCTTCTAATTTACCTTCTGCCTTGCCTTGTTCAAGGCGAGCATCCATAGCTGAAGTATAATCATACCTAGCTTTTTCTCTAAGCTCATAGATTCTTCTAGCTTGCTCGTCTTGCTCAATTAAATCTAATGCACGCATAGCTTTGCCGATTGCCGGTTCATTCACTGCCAGCACCTCCCTTAGTTTTTGGTCTCGAAACGCTTTGAAAAATAATAACCAGTTTACCAGAGGAGTTTCTAGGGTTACTTCTTTTTGTTTCAATTTTGGTAGTTCCAAAAAATGTATCTCCAGCACATCAGTTAATAATACCCTAGAATCTCTTTCCAGTAATTGAAATATATTGTGGTATTTTGAAGTTGCGATGTAATTAAAGTTCAAAATATTGATAGTTACCGTCTTTTTTAGTTTACTATAGTTCTGCCCGGCCTTTAACTGACTCGTATACATTCTGCTCCAATAAAACAAGGTACGTTTTTCTGTATTATGTTCGTTTATCAATTGTATTTCTATGTTTATTTGCTCGCCTGTTTTCGTTTCGGCTCTTACATCTAACCGGGATGCTTTCTCTTGCAACACCTCTTTAGTGAGGTTGGTATCGATTAAAATTATATCCGTAAGCTTTTCAGATGGTGGCAGTTTAAACACCGCATTGAGAAAACTTAGCAAGATATCCTTGTTTTCTACTCTGCCAAATACCCAGTGGAAGGCAAAATCATTCTTTGGGTCTATATGCACTAAAGATAGCCTCCTTGCTAAAGTGTGAATATATTATTTCTTACATTATATCATCAGATTATTTTCTGTACAAGGAAAATAATCCTGCATAATTTATTCGTTACCTCGGTTTTAAGCGGTTTTAATCTTGTTGTTCCCACACCTGAATTCTCGCTCCTCACTTACTTGTGATTAGGAATATTTTTTTATGATATACTCTTTGTAATCCTCAATTGATTTTCTAGCTTCTGCCGGGAGGTCTTCCAGATTTTGTTCGTAATTGCTGGCAGTTTCAGCAATAGTATCCTTTTCTTTATTATGTTTGCGTCCTAGAAGATAGTCAGTAGAAACATCAAAAATGTCAGCTATATTTGTGATAATATCCTCGTGTAAGCGTCTTTTGCCAGTTTCTAAATCATAAAGATGTTTGGGAGTAATATTTAGCTTACCTGCCAGTTGTAAGGCAGATATTTTGGTTTGTTTGCGAAGTTTTCTGATCTTGTTCATTAGATAAAGCTCCCATGTTAAAAAAGTGGGGTTAACTATTTTAAAAAGAGAATTCAGAAGTTAAGAAGGCAGAGAACCCTATTAACCCCTTCAGTTATGATGCCCTATAGCGATTATATAAGTAATGAAAGGCAAACTCAAAGAGCAAATAGGTTATAATGGCAGAATAAATGAGCAAATAGCTTGCATATGGTGATATTGCCTTTATTTAACATAAGAGGAGTAAAGAGCGAAGTTGCATATTGGAAGAAAATTGGTTATAGTGTATAATAAAAAGTGAGTTTAAAGATGACTAGAGATGAAATCAGAAAACTTTTTAATCTTGCGCTGGCGAATTTCCCCGAGATGCAAGACAAAAATATGACATCAGTAGCTGTGTTATGGGAGGAAACACTTGCTGACTTGTCTTATAGTGTTGTGCGTATGGCAGTATTTAAGGTGTTGGTTTACTGCCGTGATTTTCCTGAGATAGAAGAAGTCAGAAAAGAAGCAGAATTTTTAGCCGATTTATTAGATAGGTGATAATTAAAATTATCTTTACGAAGCAATGTTTGCTGATGAAAGAAAAGGGAGAGAGCTTATCTGCATGAATTAGTAAAGGGCGTTAGCCTGAGTTTTTTTGCTGCCAGTTTGGTAGTCTTTATAATTTTTATAGTTTTGTTTATCTCTAATAGGGCTCGCTACTTAAAACTATGGGCTATCTCAGTGGGTCTATTTTCGTTTGCCCACCTTTTGGATAGCTTATTTTTGCTAGGAGAAGGATCCGCTTTTTTTTTGATTGGCCATTATCTAACTGATGTTTCTGGTGTGTTTTGTTATCTTTTAGGTACCTGTGCTTTTTTCAAGAAAAAGTTGCCACTGCTATTAAAATATACTTGGCTGTCACTGTTTGTTTTTTTGTTTGCGAGCGGGATAACCGGCATCATGGTGCCTGCAGTTTTTTTGATGGCTATTCTTTGTAAAAGTGTTATGTATATTATGGCAGGTCGCTTTTTTTTGCAGGCGAGAGATAGCCCCTCTAACAAATTTACAGGAATTGTAAGCATTTTGTTGGGTTTTTATATTATCATACATTTTTTCCCACCATTGCAGTTTTATTTTATGCCTTGGGGCAATCTTTTGGAAGCAGCACTGACTATTGCGGTGGCTCAGGGTATGTTGATTTCTTACTTTGAGAGAGCAAGCAGCTATCTGGGCAGAACACAGAACGCTCTTGAATTATATAGAAATAAACATTATGAGCTCTATAGGAACTCTCCCGAAGCCATAGTACAGCTTGACAATCAAGGGGAAATTGTGGATGTTAACCCGGCATTTGAAAATCTTTTTTGCTATAGCAAAGAAGAAGCTACTGGGGAGCTGCTTGATGATTTAATCGTCCCATCAAGTTCTGAAAATTCGTTTGTAAAAACTGCTAATGTTTTCAGAAAAGCAGCAAAAGAACTATTGCGAGAAAGGAAGGACGGTAGTATATTGTATGTGTCAGTTATAGAAACCCCATTAATTTTTAAGAATGAGCAAGTCGGCAAGTACGTTATCTACAGGGATATTACTGAGCAAAGAAAAGCAGAGGAGAGGATTGCTTATCTGAGCTTCCATGATAGCTTGACCGGTCTTTATAACCGGGCTTTTTTTGAGGAGGAATTAAAGCGTCTTGATACCGAAAGACAGTTGCCTTTGAGTATTATAATGGGAGATATTAATGGGCTTAAGCTGATAAACGATACTTTTGGGCATAATCAGGGAGACGGTTTGTTGATAAAAGTGGCTCATTTATTACAGGAATTATATCGCAAGGAAGATATCATTGCTCGTTGGGGTGGCGATGAGTTTATAATGCTACTGCCTAGAACAGAGAAAGAAGTGGCTCTGAAGGTAGCAGCACGCATTCGGGCAACTTGTGCTTTGGTTAATGAGGAGAGCAAAAAAATTCCCCTGAGCATAGCTTTAGGGGTGGCCACTAAAAATATAAGTTCTGATAAGATACAAAAAGTTTTGATTGAAGCTGATGAAATGATGTACCAAGATAAATTGCTGAGTGGCGAGCCTTTCAAAGAGATTGTTGTTTCTCTTTGGAGGAAAATAATTTTAGAAAAAGAACAAAAGACTCCGAAAGATGTTGAACAGCTAGAGGAACTGGCTATTAAACTGGGAAAGGCTGTAAATATTTCTCCTCGCCAGTTAGAAGATTTAGGCTTGCTGGTAAGTTTGTATGATATTGGTAAAATAGCTATACCAGATGAAATTACTGACAAGAAAGAGTCGTTAACTCCGGAGGAGTGGGCTAAAGTAAAAAAGCATCCTGAGACGGGGTATTCTATTGCCCAAATTTTCCCGGAACTGGTTTCTGTTTCCGGGGCTATTTTGGCTCACCATGAACATTATGACGGCAGTGGCTACCCACGTCACTTGAAAGGCAAGGAGATACCCTTGATTGCCCGCATCTTTGCTGTAGTAAAAGCCTATCATACTATAACCTTAGCTCAGATGACTGAAAAAGTAAAGACGCAGAAGGATCCTCTGGAAGAACTCAGAAAAGGGGTGGGAAAACAATTTGATCCTGCTCTTGTAGATGTATTTATTGATATTATTAATGGGGAAGTGGGGGTAGTGAGTCAGTAAGTCAGTGAG
>CAZLTH010000150.1:0-4903 GCA_964562355.1 uncultured Syntrophomonadaceae bacterium
GAGGCAGGTGCTGCAGATGAGATACGCCCAGGATTTATGAGACCGCCAGATGGGGATTCTGGAGGTATGAGAAATGACTAAACAGAAAAAACAGTCCTTATTCTTTGTTGGGATACTCCTTGTGGCTCTCTTTTCCCCTGCTATTTATCGTGCAACAATAGTAGCAGGTGGAGGGATTCCCACTACTGTGCTCACAATTGAGGAGGCCAAGGAGATAGCCACTGAGTCCGCACCTAAACTCCAGATGGCGGAATTGGGTGTAAGAAGAGCGGTGCTGGGTGTGGAAGGAGCAGATGAAGGACTGGACGATTTGCAATCGAATCGAGATGCTGTGTCGGGCGCAATGGCACAAGTTACACAGACGATAGCGCATACGGAAAGTCAGATTGATATAATTCAAGCCCAGATTGTGGGAGCAACAACCCCGGCGGCAATAGATCTTAATGTACAGCTTGATAACTTGATTGTTGTGCTGCAAACATCGGAGGGTACTATGGCCGACTTGAGATCTAGTTTGGTTAGTATAGATAGAAGCATTGATGCCTTCGAAGCACAAGAGGAGCAGGCGCTGGATACTCTTGTGCTTGCCGCACTTGCAGAAGAGGAAACTGCGGCAGAGACCTTGCTTAACGTGGCGGAAAGCTATACGGCTCTGGTGATGTTGGAGGAGCAGATAAAGATACAGGAAGCAGGTCTGGTACAGCTGTCAGAGCAAGTGCGTCTGCAAGAAGAACGTCTGGCTGCCGGTCTAGTTGCAGAATTGGATGTAGAGCAGATGCGTGCCCAGGTGCGTACAGGTGAAGCAGCCCTAGAAGTATTGGAACATAGAAAAATGCAGGGCTACCAGTCGTTGGCGCTTCTTATAGGGCGTCCTCTTGACGAGTCTTTTTCAGTAGAACATTTTACCCCCCAAGAGCCTGTTGAGGTTGACTTCGATGTGCTCTTGGAAGAGCGACTAGTGCAGGATTGGGCTGTTCTTAGAGCCAATCTGACCCTGCAAACTGCTCAAGAAAGTGCCGCTGATGCTCGAAGTGACTATGGCAGCACTTCTCTAGAATACAGACTAGCGAAAATTGCTGTGGAAGAGGTGGAGTTGGATTTGGCAGGAGCATTAAACAATGCACATGCCAGATTGCTGACAGATTATCACCAGTTGAGGCAGGCAGAAAAAAGTTTGCTGAATAGTGAGCTTGACCTTGAACTTGTCCGGCGGCAGCATGCAGCCATGGAAATACGTGCGACAGCCGGACGAATTACTGCTCTTGAACTGACTGATTCGCAACTGCAACTTTTGGAAAAGGAATTAGCGTTGCAAGAGGCTAAATACAATTATCATAATGCTTTTTCCCGGTTGCATAAGCAAGGAGACTAAAGAAATGATAAAAATGACGCATATTAATAAAACATATGGCATGGGGGCAGTAAGTGTGGAAGCCCTGAAAGATGTTAACCTGAATGTTGTCAAAGGTGAGTTTGTGGCCATTACGGGGCAATCAGGATCAGGAAAGTCAACATTGATGAACCTTCTGGGGTGTCTAGATAAGCCTACAAGCGGTGAATATTTTTTAGACGACAGCTTGACACATAAGATGAGCGGTAGCGCTTTAGCCACCATTAGAAACAGGAAAATCGGTTTTGTTTTTCAATCCTTTAATCTTTTGCCCCAGTTGAGTGCACTCAAAAATGTTGAACTGCCGTTGGTTTATGCGGGAACTTCAGCTGCAAAAAGGAAAAGTTTAGCCATGGAGGCTTTGGAGATAGTAGGCTTGGCTGACAGGGTGGCACATAAGCCGACTGAATTATCAGGTGGGGAAAAGCAGCGAGTTGCTATTGCCAGAGCGCTTGCCAATAAACCAGCCATAATTCTTGCGGACGAACCTACTGGCAATTTAGACTCAAAAACGACTGCAGAGATCCTCAGCATCCTGAAAGCACTTAATGAAAAAGGTTCTACAATTATCATAGTCACGCATGAAGCCGAAGTCGCCACAACTACGAAAAGAATTATCAGGTTTGCGGATGGTTGTATTGTTGAGGATAAGGCGGTGGTACAATGATATTGTTAGAATCATTTAGGTTGGCAGTAAGCTCTATTTTCAGCAATAAACTAAGAACATTATTAACTCTTTTAGGCTTGTTAATTGGTATTGCCTCGGTGACCACTGTTGTTTCACTAGGCGATGCCACCAGTGCGCAAATAGCAGGGGAATTGGCAGGTCTGGGAGCGAACAGGATTTCTATTTTTCACGCACGGAACGCAGAGTTTTCACCTAATGAAAGATTGGAGACAAGAGACGTAGAGAGAGTAGCAGAAAGCTTTGCTGCTGAGATAGAGACACTCTCCCCTAGGATAACTAGGGGAGCGCAGCTACTGGAGGATGTTGAGGATAATCTTATTTCTTTGGAAGGCATAGGAGCACAGTTTCAAAAACTGGATGATATAGAGATGGTGGTCGGGAGATTTATCAATGAGTTTGAGGTAGAAGACAGAAGAAATGTGATTGTCGTAGACTCACAACTAGCAGAAGAAATTTTTGGCACTCCTATAGATGCTTTGGGTGGGAAAATTTTTGTCAGAACAGGGAGAGCCAGCAGTGCATTTTTGGTGATTGGTGTTTACGAGCAAGAAGATGGCATGTTTGGTATGCAAACAGGGCAAACAGGATATACTCCTTACTCGACTATGGATAAGTTGTTTGGTTTAAATGGTGAAATAGACAGTATAGACATAGGTCTTGCCGAAACTGAAGATATTAATTTAGTAGCGGCTGCAATTGTCTCTTTTCTAGAAAGGATAAACGATGTCGTTGGAGAGGAGAAGTATGATATATTCAGCATAGACCAAATCAGAGAGACGGTAGATACCGTCATGGCACAGCTGACCTTATTTGTGGCAGCTATTGCCGCTATTTCCCTCTTGGTTGGTGGCATCGGTGTCATGAATATTATGCTGGTTTCTGTTACGGAAAGAACGCGAGAAATAGGCATCAGAAAGGCACTTGGCGCACAGCATTTGCATATTCTTTTACAGTTTTTGATAGAAGCTGTCACCGTATCAATTCTGGGAGGACTGTTGGGAGTTCTTTTCGGTTATATTTTTATAAGTATCGCTGGTCATTTTCTAGAAATGCCTGCTAGTGTGTCTTTGAATGCTCTTGCTTTGGCCTCAGGTTTCTCTATTGCGGTAGGAGTTTTCTTCGGCATCTATCCGGCGAACAAAGCTGCCAAGATGGATCCGATTGTTGCCTTACGGCATGAATAAAAATCTGAAAGAAATGAAAAATGAAAAATGAAAAATGAAAAGTTAAGCTCAAAAGAATTAAAAACGATATTAGTAATACGGCAACGGTGAGTCAAGAAAACGGAAAGCCGTCCGCAAGCGTAACAACTTATGCAGAGTTACTAACCTCAAGACCAGTGTTTCATCACGTTTTGTGCCGTGAGCGAAGCGAAAGGAATGGATATAAACATGAAAAGAAGAATATTGTTGATGTATGGTGCACTTATTCTGATTCCTTTTTTACTTTTCTCTGTGGGCGGTTATCTTGTAATGCACGGTGTGGACAGGGATATTTTGCTGGAAAAAGAGCTTTTACAAGATAACGAGGACAGAGAACCCCTTGATAGTACGATAGAAAGCGAAGAGAAACCGTTAAGCAGGATAATCAGAGCTAGGTTTCGTTCAGCAGGATTAATGTTTTTTGTTAGCTATCTGATAATTCATCTGCTCTTTATGGCTTATGTATTGCGTTCTGTTTTGCAACCATTAGAAAAGATGAAGGATGCCGCACATAAAATTCGCGATGGTAATCTTAATTTTGGGTTGGAATATGAGAAAAAAGACGAGATAGGCGAAGTGTTTGCGGCCTTTGAAGAGATGAGATCAAAGTTGCAGGAAGCAGGCAAAATCCAGGCACAGTATGAGCAAAACAGGAAAGAAATGATTGCCAACATAAGCCACGATTTAAAGACACCGATTACGGCTATCAAAGGGCATGTAGAGGGCATCATGGATAAAGTTGCCAACACGCCAGCCAAAGTAGATGGTTATTGCCGAACAATATTTTCTTATGCTAAAAGTATGGATAGACTGATAGATGACTTGTTTATGTTTTCTCAACTGGACACTGCTAAAATGCACTTTGAATTTGAATCAATTGATATTGTCACTTATTTGGACGACTGCTTTGACGAATGGTATTATGATTTAAAAACAAAAAATGTCTCCCTCCGGCGCAAATTTGAGTACAGCAGTGGGCAGAAGGTAAAAGTGGATAGGGAGCAAATAAAAAGAGTGCTGAATAATATCATTAATAATGCTGTTAAGCAGTACAACAAGGGATGTTCGCAGATAGAAATCATCCTGCAAGAAAATGCAAAGCATTGTATAATTACAGTAAAGGATGATGGGGTGGGTATCCCGGCAGAAAAAGTAAAGTATATCTTCGACAGATTCTTTAAAGTTGATGAAGCCAGAAGCGTAGCTGGTGGTACTGGATTGGGGCTAGCTATTGCTAAGCAAATAGTTATAGCGCATGGGGGCGAGATTTGGGTCGAAAGCACCCCGGATATAGGCACAGCCATCAGCTTTACCTTGGAGAAAGTAGGGGGTAGTAAGTCCGAAAGAAATGAAAAATGAAAAATGAAAAATGAAAAGCATGCCCTGAGCGGAGTCGAATGGGTAGGGGCAATCCCTTGCGGATACCCGAATTGACATGGCCTGCTTGTGCGTTGCCTGCCTGTGCGTCTGCCTGTGCGTTGCACGCAGACGGGCACACAGACAAGTGAGAAGTAGGGGTGCTCAAGATTGGTATTTCATTACGTTTTGTGCCTTGAGGTAAGGTCTCTGGGGGAGGGCTTACGAGTTCCTACCAAGCAAGAGCGCAGGTAGGAAGTCCGAGCA
>CAZLTH010000151.1:0-4771 GCA_964562355.1 uncultured Syntrophomonadaceae bacterium
AGTTACGAAATTTCTAACTAAAAAGTTTTAGTAATACTTAGACCCCAAGACTCTGCATCTGCTAACGCTGGCTCTACATCTCCGTCAACCTTCAAGCTCTCTACAAGAACTTTAGCCCCGCATTCTTTTAATTTAGTTTCAAGTATGATAACCGCTTCGCAAAAATAATCCGGATACATATCACTATCACCAGGACCAAAAACAGCTGTCTTTTTTCCTTCAAAAGACTCCTTAGTCATTACATCATAAAAATCAATAAAATCATCTTGCAATTCACCATCTCCCCAAGTAGAGCAACCAAGTACAATTAAATCAAAATCTGCCAATTTATTGATATCTGCGTTTGCTACATCCATCACTGTAACTTCCATGCCACCTTTCCGCAACCCTTTTGCCACTTCCTCAGATAAACTTTCTGTATTTCCTGTGGTTGATCCGTAAATGAGTACTGCCTTAATCATTTAAACTTCCTCCTTTTTATTTTGAGTTATTACCTTTTTGGGAACAAACAAAAAACACCTTTTCCCTCCTTCCTCTTTAGTATTCCTTTCCAACTTTCACCTTTCCACTTTCACCTTTCTACTTTCCAGCTTTCCAACTTCAATGAAGAAGTAATTTCTTTCACCCAAGTGCGAGCTTGCAAAAAGCTTTCATATCTCCTGTTAGATATTTCTTCATCTCCATAAAAGTTCCACCCGCGTCGCCGAATTAATTTCAAGGACGAACACCCGATAAACCCAAGCACGTCCTTTAGCGGATAACCAAGAAATATACCTATTTCATGTGGAAAATTATTTCCTTGCAATCTTTTCACCAAAAGATCAACGTAGCTTTCTATAGAGTATTGTCCTGGATAGCCTCTCTCCCTAAGGAATTTTAAGTTAGCTTCCTCGGAAAGTACTTTAGCTAGAGATAGATGATGATAAACTAAAACTTGCTTTCTACCATTCTGTTTCTTTATTTCTCTTATTTTTATCTTTCCATATTGCAAAAAGCAGCCCTTGCATTCTTCCCATTGCTCCTGTTTTATTGCACCCCTACTCATGGGGATATTTAACAACTCCGCAGGCTTTACCCCTGCTAGCGTGGCCCCAGTAAGGTTTATTAAGTGGAGTAAATAACAATTATCGCTGTCAGAATTACAAAACCACTCCATCATTTTATTCAGTTGCTTAAATGTTTCTTTTTCCTTCACAATGGACCTTTTCAGCCTTTTAGTCCCCCTTAAATGCCTAATTATTTTTTACTTCATAATGATTATGATGAAAATGAGTTTCATTACCTTGACTAGTATAGCAAAAGCTTTTTTCTCTGTCAAGTATTTTAGAAGACTTTTATCTGGATTTACACCTGAACTGTAACTCTGGATTTGAAAAGGAAAAAATATATGCAGTTGCTCTATGAAATTTTAAAATAGTTATTGACAAGTAGATTTGAAGAGTATATGCTAACAATTGAACATATATTCATACGTTTAAAGGAGGAACAATATGAGTTCTGCAAGTGGGAAGGGAAACTTGAAAGATATTGATGATTTGAGCTGCGAGAATCCTTGCGTCCATCCTCAAATAGTCAAAGAGGCCAGAAGCAAGATGTTACTACCTGGGCATGCTGCACGCCTAGCAGAAACTTTTAAAATACTGGGGGATGCCAACCGACTTCACTTAATCAACACTCTGAGCGAAAGAGAAATGTGTGTCTGTGACCTTTCATCTGTGCTAGGGATGACTTCTTCTGCGGTCTCCCATCAACTGCGACTATTGCGTAACTTAAAATTGGTAAAGCACCGTAAAGAAGGGAAAATGGTTTATTACTCTTTAGACGATTCTCATATTGTCAGCTTGTTTACAGAAGGCCTAAAGCATATCAAACATGTTTGAAAGGAGCATTATAATGACTACTAACACTGCCCTGATTGATAACGTTTTTTATCTGCAAGGTTTAGATTGCCCGGATTGTTCTAAAAATCTAAAAAACGATATTGAACACCTACCACAAGTACAAAAAGCAGAGTTAATTTTTTCTTTGGGAAAACTGACTGTTACTCACAACACTGAGATGAAAAATATTATAAAAGTAGTTGAGCAACACGGCTGCCAGATTAAGCGAACAAACAATATCACCACCGCTGACGGTGCTGCAAAGCAAAAAACAAAACAGCAACAAAATGCAGAATGCGCCAAGAACGTTACCATTACTACCAAGATTAAAAAAATTCTTAGCCAATCAAAACAAGGAGGACTGGTAAGTGCAATTTTTTCAGGAACACTTTTGTTGCTGGCAATACTATTACAACTGTTTGATTTTCCCCATTTTATAGTAATTTCTGTCTATCTGTTGTCAATTATTACTGGTGGGTGGGCTACTTTCCAGCGAGGATTGAGAATCTTGGTTAAACTCAAATTTGACATCAATGTATTAATGGTCATAGCCCTATTTGGAGCATTTTCGCTTGGAGAATGGCAGGAAGGGGCCCTGATTGCTTTTCTTTTTTCTTTAAGCAATACCTTGGAAAATTATTCTATGGACAAAACACGCCAGTCTATCAAAAACTTAATGTCATTAGTTCCACCAGTAGCCACGGTTAAGGAATCCTGTTCTGCAACAGAAAAAATACTACCTGTAGAGCAGGTGGCTGTGGGGGATATAATAATCGTGCGCCCAGGAGAAGGCATCTCTATGGATGGTCAGGTTGTGCAAGGATCTTCTTGGGTGAACGAAGCGCCTATTACTGGTGAATCAGCATTGAACGAAAAAAAATTAGGTTCAACCGTTTACGCTGGATCGATTAATGAAAACGGTTACCTAGAAATTGCCGTGACTAAACTAGCCAAAGATAATACTATTTCTAAAATAATCAAACTAGTGGAAGAAGCATTGGCAGATAAGCCTCCCTTACAAAAATTTATTGACCGCTTTGCTGCTTACTACACCCCGGCTATTTTAGTAATTGCGCTTGGTCTGATAACTATACCAACGTTATGGGGGGGACAAGAATTTGCCCCTTGGCTTTACCGGGCACTGGCATTGCTTCTGGTTGCCTGCCCTTGTGCTTTGATTATTTCTACGCCGGTAGCTCTGGTAACGGCTATGGGATATGGGGCCAGAGAGGGAGTTTTAATTAAAGGTGGTCTTTACTTGGAACAAATGAGCAAAGTTAAAACAATAGCCTTTGATAAAACAGGCACCCTTACGGAAGGACGTCTGCAGGTCAGCGAAATAAAAAACTTTGACGGCAAAGAAGAGATAATGCTACAAGCCGCCCATTCTTTAGAAAAAATGTCAGAACACCCCTTAGCAAAAAGCTTATGCCGCTATGCTGCCGAACAAGGAATAGCTACTTTGCCGGTGAATTCATTTCAGGTAAAACTAGGTCAAGGCGTAAAAGGAGAGTTAATCCATACCGGTAAGTCAACTACCACTTGGCTGGTAGGTAATCTGGATTTTTTAATCTCTGAAGGTGTTGTCGTTGATGAGCACACTGAAAATTTACTGGCTGAACAAATAAGAAAAGGTGCCACAGTCGTGGGAGTAGGTTTACTTACTGCACAAGCTAGTAAAGCACAAGAAGGTAATTTGGTCGGCTATATTTCTTTCAGAGACAAAATCAGACCGGAAGCAATTTCTGCTTTGCAAGAAATAAAAAAACTGGGAGTCAATGCCGTCATGCTAACTGGCGATAATCTGCAAGTAGCCAAAAAAGTAGGCCAAGCGGTAGGCATAAAACAAATTCTTGGACATTTACTCCCGGATGAAAAATTGGCAGCAATCAAAGAACTAGAAGAAAAATCAGGGCGAGTAGCTATGTTGGGGGATGGGATTAATGATGCTCCGGCACTGGCTGAAGCTTCGGTAGGAATAGCCATGGGAGCAGGTGGCACAGATGCTGCTTTAGAAACAGCTGATATAGCATTATTGGGAGACGACCTCAATAAGTTACCTTTTTTAATTACACTATCACGTAAAACCTTGAAAATCATCAAACAAAACGTTGTGCTTTCTCTGGGACTAAAACTGTTAGCCATAACTTTAATTTCTTTTGGCTGGTTCACTCTGTGGATGGCAGTGTTGGCTGACATGGGTATTTCCTTACTGGTAACTCTCAATGCTTTACGCTTGCGACAGAAGATAAGCCATATCCAAGCACAGTAACAGAAAATGCTAACTTGTTATTTCTTGTTCTTTACTATTTCGCAGAGCCTTTGTAGCCCTTCGTGTCAAAAAAGAACCGTCCCCAGTGGTTCTCACTGAGTATGCTGCCAAAGCTATTGAGGCCATCTTGCCGTAGGAAGATTCGTTTCTTGATGTTAATACGATTGGCTTTGATGCGCCTAGCACGAGACCGGCCATTGTACCGGAGGCGAAATAAATAATGGCTTTCCCAAGCAGATTTCCCGCTTCAATGTTTGGTGCAATAAGCAAGTCGGCTCTGCCGGCAACAGTGCCTTTTATGTTTTTATGAGCAGCGGCCTCTATATTAATAGCAACATCAAGAGCCATGGGTCCTTCTACTATAGCACCTGCTATTTCTCCCCTGTTTGCTGCCTGCATAAGTTCAAAAGCATCTACGGTTGAGGGTACTTTTTTATTTACCTTTTCGTTGGCCGTTAGAACTGCTACTTTTGGCTGTTCGATATTAATCGTCTGCAAAAAGGCAACAGCATTGTTGATGATTGCTTTCTTTTGCTCAAAATTCGGGTTAACATTTATCCCCCCATCAGACATGTATATTAACCTGTAATAGCCGGGTATTTCGTAGGCGGCCAAATGA
>CAZLTH010000152.1:0-4739 GCA_964562355.1 uncultured Syntrophomonadaceae bacterium
AATTTTTTTACAAAGCATAAAATATCGAGACCTCTAGCGATTCTGACTATCTTTCTGCTTTTTTTTGTTTTAATTATATTACTTGCTCTGAATATACTTCCATTGTTGATTTTTGAAATACATAATTTAACGGAGGTCTTGCCAGAGTATGCAGCTCGTATACAAAGATTCATACAGGATTTACAGATGGATTATCACCGTTTTAATCTTCCTGAAAGTGTGCGTTTGATCATTGATGACAGTATCAGAAATATTGAAGAGCATTTAGTTAGCTTTTTTAATGATATTACAGTAGTTGTTGTGACTTTTTTACAGCGGTTTTTAACGCTTTTGATTCTTCCGCTGTTAGTATATTACTTTTTAAGAGATTTTAATTTTATCAGAAATAATTTAAAAGACTTAGTTCCTTCTTCTCAGAGACAGCAGCTGTTTTTATTGCTTAAAGAAATGGATATTACCTTGGGAGAATACTTTCGGGGAATATTGCTGATAAGTTTTATGCTGGGTAGTATGAATTTTGTTGGCTTGACTATATTGGGCGTTGATTTTGCTTTAGTCTTAGGTATAATCATTGGCATAACCAACATAATCCCTTATTTTGGTCCCTTAATTGGTTCTATCCCGGCAGTCTTGGTTGCATTGCTAGAGTCACCAGCCTTGGCTTTAGTAGAGAATCAGCTTATTACCCCGCCTTTACTAGGAAAAACTTTAGGAATGCATCCCCTAGTTATTTTGTTTGTTTTGTTGCTGGGAGGAAGGTTGCTGGGTTTGCTGGGGCTGTTGGTGGCAGTACCGTTTGCCGCTATGTTGAAAATATTGATTAGGCACGTTAAACGCTGGTATTTTATCAGCTAGCTGATACTATTTGAGATACAAAAAAAGCTTGCCAGATTACTTAAATAGTGCTATATTATAATTATGGGTGGTAACACTTTTGTATCGCACCATTTGTTGATGATTAGTTAAAACGGGTAAATGTTTCAATCACTACTTTGCCTGGTAAAGAAAACCCGATTGTAACTCGCCTAATAAACCTTGCTGCCTGGAGCCATACAGTGAAGGACTGGGACAGATGCTTACAGGACTATTTTGCTTGTAGTTATGTCTTTCCGCGTAGCAAGTGGGAAGACTTTTTTGCTGTTTAAATTAAATAATATCGTCTATTCTGTAACTAGAAGGTGAGGAGATGAAGCGATTAGGATTTATTGTTGCCGGTAAAATGGGGACAACTTTAGCCTATATCTTGCAAAAAAGGAATATGAAGTAATGGGTTTTGCTAGCAGAACTTTAGCATCGGCAGAAAAGGCAGCGGCTTTAGTAAAAACAAAAGTTTATTCATATAGTGAAGTGGCAAAATTGGTAAAATAATGCGAAGTGATTTTTATTACTACTCCTCCTGATACAACTATTACAGAAGTTTGTCGATATGTTGTTTCTAAGTCAACTTTTACTCCAGAACATTTAGTAGTACATATCAGTGGAGCTCATAAGTACCTACTCTCTTGAGGCAGCAAGAAACAAAGGAGCTGGAGCGTTGTCACTACATCCTTTATAAACAATTGCCAGTCTGAAGGCAGAGTTGAAAAATTTGCCTGGTTCATATTTTTCTGCAGAAGGCGGAGCTAAAGGATTGTCTTTTGCCAGGGAAGTTGTAAGGGTTCTGTAAGGGCGGCTTTTAGAAATACCAACAGAACTAAAGAGCCTCTTTATCATGCTTCAGCCTGCGTTGTGTCTAATTATTTTGTGGCCATAATAAATTTAGGGCCAGTTATGATGGAATAAGTTGGTATTGACGAAAAAGAAGCCTTAGATGCTCATTTATCGTTAATCAAAGGAACTTTGTATAATCATAATATAGAAAAAGTTGGTGTGCCTGTGGCTTTAACCGGTCCGATATCCAGAGGTGATGCTGCTACGATAGAAGCGCAGTTGTGGGTTATGCAAGAATTTTCTCCCGAGAAGGCAGCGTTATACAAGAGTTTGGGATTATATACTGTGTGCAGGTGGCAAAGGAAAAGGGTTCTCTTGATAAAAAAGCACAGCTGGATTTAATAAAATTACTGGAGGTGTAATAAGTTGTAAGAAAAAGTAACGGTAACAACTCTGAAAGAGAAAAAGGCGAAGAAGGAAGTTATTTCTATGATTACAGCTTATGATTATAGCAGCGCTAAAATAGTTGATGAAGCAGGTATTGATACCATACTGGTAGGAGATTCTTTGAGAATGATGGTTTTGGGGCATGAAAATACTTTATCAATGACTTTAGATGAGATGATTCATCATGGTAAAGCTGTAGTTAGAGGTTCTAGTAAGGCAATGGTTATAGTCGATATGTCTTTTCTTACTTATTAGATAACCAGAGAAGAGGCTGTTCGTAATGCTGGCAGAATTATTCAGGAAACAGGGGCTACTGCAGTAAAGCTGGAAGGCGAAGAGGATATTCTAGTGGCAGTAAAAATAATAACTGTTGTAGGCATTTCCGTAGTGGGGCATTTGGACTTAATCCTGCAATTCGTAGCTCATAATGGGAGGATATAAGGTTCAGGGTAAAAACAAGTAGCAGGCACAACAAATAATAGACGATGTGTTTGCCCTGGGAAAGGTAGATATTTTTGCTGAGTTGAAGTAATGCAGAGATAAAGATAGTGTTGAGGTGGGGAGGGTGTTAATATGAAAATAATTTCCAGCCTACAAAATCTTAGAGAGAACATTTCTTTGGCTATCAGAGAAGATAAAAAAATTGGCTTTGTTCCCACCATGGGCTTTTTACATGCAGGACATCTTTCACTAGTCAAGAGGGCCAGGGAAGAAACAGATGTTGTTGTTATGAGTATATTTGTAAACCCTCTACAATTTGCTCCGGGTGAAGATTTAGAGAGATATCCACGAAATCCAGAGAGAGATGCGCAGCTGGCCAGCCAGGAGGGCGTAGATATTATTTTTTATCCTGAACAGAAAGATATCTATCCTCCTAGCTTCTCGACTTACGTTAACGTGGAAGGTCTTACTGCAAATTTATGCGGCAAGTTTCGTCCCGGGCATTTTCGGGGTGTCACTACTATTGTTGCTAAGCTGTTTAATATGGTACAACCAGATATAGCTTATTTTGGGCAAAAAGATGCCCAACAGGCACTGGTTATCCGTCGTATGACTCTAGATTTAAATATGCCGTTAGAAGTAAAAATACTGCCGACAGTGCGGGAAAAAGACGGGCTGGCCATGAGTTCTCGTAACACCTATCTTTCTGCTAGTGAGCGAAGTGTTGCCCCATTTATATATAAAAGTTTGTTGGCAGCAGAAAAAGCTATAAGAGAAGGAGAAAGGGATAAAACAACTATTATCGCTGAAATGCTTGCGCTTTTAAGAAGTAAGGAAATAATAAAAATTGAATATCTTGAGATTGTGGACACCACTAGCTTAACTCCTGTAGATATAATTCAAGGTGAAGTGCTAATTGCACTAGCTGTGAAGATTGGCAAAACTAGGCTGATTGATAATTTGTTAGTGACTGTTTACTAAAAGACTAAGAGGTTAAGAGAGGCTTTAATTATCCTCTCTTTATTTTCCTCCTAAAGGAGAGTGATATCTGTGCGTAGAACGATGTGTAAATCAAAGATACATAGGGCAACTGTTACAGAAGCAGACTTAAACTATGTGGGAAGTATAACCATTGATGAAGAACTTCTAGAGAAGGCAGATATTTTACCCTATGAGAAGGTACATGTTGTAAATATTAATAATGCTGCCAGAATTGAAACCTATGTGATCAAGGGTAAGAGAAAAAGCAGAAAAATTTGTTTAAATGGTGCTGCAGCTCGCTTATTTCAACCCGGAGACATCATAATTATTATTAGCTATGCTGAGTATAAAGAAGAAGAGCTGGCACACTTCAAGCCCAAAGTGCTTTTAATGGGCGATTCTAATTATATAACTCAGGTTATCCAAGAAGAAATAAATTAATTGCCTTACTTCAAATTTTAACTTCAATCTTTTTTTTAAAGTTATGAGTTGTCAAACAGGTTTTTTATCGTTGATAATTACGATATTTCAGGCTGAACGCAACAATGAGTCTTTGCTCGAAGTCCTTTTCTTTTATCCAACGCTCTTTATAGAAAACCTTAGACTTTAAGTTTTTAGCGATTTTTTCATCTGTTATATCCGCTAACATATCATCAAGCTGTGAAATATCATAAGTTGAATTATCTCCCGGAAGACGCCACCCTGTCTTTTCAAGTGCCCAATCTTTTAAATGTTTTTTTAACTTCTTAATAGACTGCGTAGTAATAAAAGCTCTTTCGCCCTGAGAATTATATGTTCTGTTGTCTTGTGATGCAAGACCAGCATCGGTGCATACAACAAATTTAGAAATTTTGTAACTGGTATGATCAAAAAAGACCTTGGTTGTGGATAACTATTAATGCTAGCGTGTTTAACCTGTAATAATATCGCCCTGTTAATTATTTTGGCAAAATGTCACCATGAAGAACAAGGCGAAACGGCAGTAGCGAACAGCTACTCAGGTCTATTGAGCTGTTTTTAAAATTATCTTATGCGTTGCTCTCAAGCTACTGCAGCAAATACCAAAGTGAGTATTGATTTTATTAATCAGAAGGAGCGGAAAATCTTGAGGATAGCAGTACAATCTGTTTGACCGAGCGATAGCTAAGGGAGTTATTGTACTGCTCTCAAGATTTGAGCACCGATAATACTGGATGTGAGAAGTGAGAAGTTGGAAGTTG
>CAZLTH010000153.1:0-4704 GCA_964562355.1 uncultured Syntrophomonadaceae bacterium
TTATGATTATTTATCGTTGGTGATAAAGAAGGAAAATACCGCTGGCTTCCACCAGGCAACCACCGATTTGCTGGCTTTGGCTCAACGCAGTACGGCTGGTTTTTGGTGCTATTTTTTGGAAAAGGTAGGTGTATCGCCATAAGCTTTTTGAACGTAGGCATATCTCAAGATTGTTTAAGGGGTGAGAAAATGCAGATTTGTGTTGTAGGAGCTGGTTATGTAGGGTTGGTTACCGCCGCTGCATTAGCCGATTTTGGGCACCAAGTTACTGTAGTCGAAAATGATCAGCAACGGTTTACCTCCTTGCAAAACGGCAAAGTACCATTCGTTGAGAAGGGTTTGACTCCGTTGGTACGGAAATGTTGCCGCACCGGCCAGTTATGTTTTACTACTGACCTAGCAGTCGTCGCTTCGGCAGACCTAGTTTTTATTGCTGTTGGTACTCCTCCCCTTCCCAATGGTCGACCGGACTTGTCTGCGCTACACCAGGTTGCCGCCGCTCTGGCAAACCTGCCCGCACGAACAGTGGTGATCAAAAGCACGGTACCGGTAGGAACCGGAGATTGGTTGGAAGAAAATCTGCGTTCCAAAGGGCAAAAAAAGAAGTGGCGGGTTTTGTCTAATCCTGAGTTTCTTCGGCCAGGTTCGGCACTTGACGATTTTCGACATCCCGATCGTATTGTAATTGGTGCTGCCGAGGAAGAGGCAGCGTATATTTTAGTTAAGCTTTATGCTTCCTTGAACTGTCCATTGCTTGTTGTTGATCGCCGCAGCGCGGAAATGATCAAGTATGCAGCCAATGCTTATCTAGCAACTAAAATATCATTTATTAATGAAATAGCTAATCTTTGTGAAATGTCAGGTGCCGATATTTCAGGAGTATCTCAAGGGATTGGCATGGATCGCCGAATTGGCCAGGCTTTTCTTAAGGCTGGTATTGGTTTCGGTGGATCGTGCTTGCCAAAGGATTTGGCTGCGCTACTAGCTCTTGGGCAAGACATGGGTTTACCTTTATCTTTACTTCAGGCAACAGTAACGGTAAATAATAAACAACGTTTTTTTCTTGCTGATCGCCTTAAAGAGCTATTGGGGGACCTTGCGCATGCCCGGGTTGCTTGTTGGGGTTTGACTTATAAACCAGGTGTTGATGATATACGAGGAGCACCCGCCCTAGATTTATTAACTTATTTAACGGAAGAGGGGGCTAACGTATATGCTTACGATCCTCAAGAGCAAGTGCGAAATGAGATTGGTAAGATTTTGCCGAGTGTGGTCATCTGTGATACGGCAAAAAGTGCAGCACAAGAAGCCGATGCTATTTTACTTCTTACCGAGTGGCCGGAGTTTGGATACATTAATTGGAAAAAACTTTTGAAGGTGGTAAATCGTCCGCTTGTTCTTGATGGTCGTAATTCCCTAGATGGAGCCGCAGTAGAAGAGGCTGGCTTTTATTACGTCGGCTTGGGACAGGCTCGTTATCGATTCGAGAAAGCATTCGAGAAAACAACTGCTTGGCGTAATTTGGCAGTTACTAAGGCGGTGATTTAATTGCGGATAGCATTTTTTACCGATACTTACTACCCCCAGGTAAATGGTGTAACTCGTACCTTAGAACAATTACTTACTTTTTTGGAACAAGAAGGTCACGAAGTGATGGTATTTGCACCGACAGATTCCCAAATCCATTCTTCTCGTCAAGTTTGTGTTTGTAAAGGGGTACCGGTTCCTTTTTACGCCGAGATGCGGCTTGGACTTCCTTTTAGCCTGACTTTGTATCAAACAATTTTAGACTTTTCGCCTGATCTTATTCATTTAGTCAACGAATATTCATTAGGATTAGCCGGGTTATATTGGGCTAAACGCTTAGGAGTACCTGTTGTAAGTTGTTTTCACACTGATATCCCGCACTATTTTAAACATTATGGTTTTCCTTTCTTATCAGAAGCAATATGGCGTTATCTGGTTTGGTTTCATTGTCAATGTAAGGTAAATTTTTACCCATCTAGTAAGTTCGGAGAGATTCTTGCGAGGCGGGGAATTAAAAATTTAGTTCATTGGGGACGTGGTGTGGATATAGATTTGTTTAATCCAAATCGCTACGATCCAAATTTGCGTCATCGTTTGGGAGAGGGACCGCTTCTTTTATATGTTGGTCGTTTAGCAGCAGAAAAGGGGCTAGATGTAGTTTTTAATGCTTTAACTTTGGTGCGTCGTAAGTATCCCACAGCTAGGTTGCTATTAGCTGGTGACGGACCATTAGGTTCCGATATTCGCCATCAACCACCTGAAGGTGTTATTCCTCTTGGACAACTTGAAGGGAACGATCTTGCTTGTCTTTATGCTTCTTGTGATATTTTTACTTTCCCTTCGACTACCGAAACTTATGGTTTGGTAATATTAGAAGCCATGGCTTCTGGGTTACCCGTTGTAGCTACTCTTGCCGGAGGTATTAGTGAGAACCTACAACCTGGTGTGAATGGACTGGATTTTGTGCCTGACAAGCCGGAAAGCATGGCAGAGGCTATTAATAAACTGTTGGCGGATAAACAATTATATCAGCGATTAAGTGAACAAGCATATCGCCATGCTCAAGAAAGATCATGGTCACGCAGCCTTTCTACGGTACTCAATGCTTATCAAAAATTGTTGACTAATAGGCATTTGAAGGATAAAAAGGTATCGTAACAAAATCTTTCATGCGTCAGTGCTGAAAAATTGTCAGAGCTGACGCATAACTTTTTAAACACAAGCATACCAACGCTTGCAAGGGGTAAAGACAAAAAAGTTTTTCGCACAGCTTTTAATAAACAGACGCTGAAAGACGCTGATTAATATTATTAAATATGTCTGCTGTTGTCCGAGCGCAATGGCACCGAGCAATCCAAAGGATTGCGGAAATCCCAAACCCCGCTCATCTCTTTTCCTTCTTCCATCTTTCAAGACAATTTTTCAACTTTTGAATAAAATTTCGTGCTGTTTCTAGTAGCCTTTTTGCTTCCTCCTTCGTTACAACAAAACCTATTCCGTAATCTCCAACCAATCTTTTATTATAAGCATCATTAAGTGCTTTTCCTATTCCTCTATCAAAGGTTCCGGTCTTAACAAAATGTTCGCCAAATAGACTTATTACTCCCTTGTGAGAAGATGCACTTAAGTTCTTTGTGAGCAATACAGCCTCTGCCATAAAGAACATTGCATAATAACCTCTTGAAACACAGGAATCATAATCCCCAATGTTCAAGGTATATTCTGCGGTGATCAAGAATTTTTCTGCTTTTTCTATAAAATCCCTTATTTCCTTCATACCCTTATACCCTCTCTCTTCACATTCAGTGTAAATGGATAATTATATTCTTTAAAGAAACCTTCAGAGAGGACCATGACTGAGATAAGCTCATCATGTTCAAGCAGTATGTCAAACAAAAGATCACTTAAACTTCTTCTAACCTCAAAAGGATCAAGGGAGTCATCAATGAGCACAAGTATATCAATATCAGAATCCCTTGTAGCCTCGCCTCTTACATGGGAACCATAAAGAATAATCTCCCTGATCTTTTCTCCATACATCATCATCAAATACTTTTTTACATCATTTATCAATCGAGTTATTCTTTCATCCATTTAACTTACCTCCAAGCGGGGTTCGGATTTTCGGACAACTTGTTTATATTCAAATTACTTATTCAAATTACTTAGGATATCCTTTAATGTCTTTTTTCCTTTTTTTATTTGAAGGTCAATCTAATTAACGGTCCGTTAGCTTACATTTAGTTTATCAAAAAAACAGTTACAGTTAGTAGGAGGATAGCATCCCCCTCCGTGTTTGTCAAGAACTCGCATTGACACTGACACGCAGCAGAGCTGACGCATAACTTTTTAAACACAAGCATACCAACGCTTGCAAGGGGTAAAGACAAAAAAGTTTTTCGCACTGCTTTTAATAAACAGACGCTGAAAGACGCAGATTTAATATGCTGAAATATGATTCATACTTCAGCACTGTTTCCCAATTTTTTTGACAATGCACAAAGAAATAAGGTATACTTTGTTGTACAAACTAAAAGAAAGAGGATGTTTCTGATGAAAATACGCCAAGCTCACATGAAAGATGTAGATGTCATGCACAAATTAATAACACACTATGCGGATCAAGGGCTGATGCTCCCTCGCAATATCAATGTTCTTTACCAGACTCTGCGAGACTTTGTCATCATAGAAGAAGATGAAGAAATCAAGGGTATCGGCAGCTTGCATATACTCTGGCACGATCTGGCGGAGATTCGTTCCCTAGCCATAACTCCAAATAAGTTGCATAACGGGTTAGGAGCTAAAATAGTTGCTTATCTTCTGGAGGAGGCCCGCACTATTGGTTTAAAAAAAGTTTTCACACTTACCTATCAACCAGTATTTTTTGAAAAAAACGGCTTTCACATAATTCCTAAAGAAGAACTCCCCCAGAAGATCTGGCAGGAGTGCGTTCATTGTATAAAATTCCCTAACTGCGATGAGATTGCCCTGATTATTGAGCTATAGATAAATAAAAAAGCGAGGCTTCTGATGCTTCTCAGAAGCCTCGCTCCCTGTAAAGTGTTAAAAATTATTAACAGCAACATGCCCAACTAAGAAAGGACTTGTGGAAATCTATCGTGCCATAAAACTGATCCCATGCTGCTCAAAACCCAATTTTCGATAAAACTCATGTGC
>CAZLTH010000154.1:0-1765 GCA_964562355.1 uncultured Syntrophomonadaceae bacterium
AAAATGGCGGTTATTCTTTTACTGTCTTGGAAGAAGGAAGTCCTATTGCTTATACTCAAGGTATTGATCTTCTTGTGGAAAGGGATGCAGAAACTAGTTTATTGATTCAACCAAGGGTAACACTAGGTGATGGCACAGGCATAACCTCAACTACAGAAATTACAGCTTCAATTTCTAAAGGGTCATATACAAAAGTGAAATATGCTACAACTCTGCCAGCACTAGAATCAGTAAGTTATATCGATATACCAACGCTATTAAACATAACCTTACCTGAAGGTGCGGGTCTAAAAACAGTTTATTTTGTATTCAAAGATGACAACGGCAATGAAACGGCTGTAATAACAAAGACTATTCAGCATGTCTTAACTTCATTACCCGAACTGGTAAGTTACGGCATTAGCGAAGAAAATCTGACAAAAGATCAATATGTGTCCGTATTTTTAAAGACAAACTATTTGCAAAATGCAATCGGCAAAGCACTTTTTAGAGATGCGGAGGGCAATGTCATCAAAGATATGACTCTACCCTTACGAAGTACTAGTCAGGTTGAAAAAATCTACAGTAAAAATGTACGTATTGACGCCAGCTACTTAGGTGTAAGTACAATTGATTTCTATATAGAAGATGTCATTACAAGGGTTGTTTCACCAGTGGCTACAATTAGTACTGCTTATGAAGACGTGGTTTTTATCGATCATGCCTATGCCTTTATCGACCAAGTTTATGATAGAGGATGGTATCTAAAAGAAAATGGCGAAATAGATCTAAGAATAGTCGGCTCTCCGCAAGTCACTGCAAAAGCGATTGTAACATATTTAAGTTTAAAGGATGGCGAAAGTGCCGAGGAAATATCATTTACTTATACACTAGATGAAGTCGGAGGGCAATTAGGTGAATATTCTAAAGTCGTTGATGTCGTCGATAGTGAAGAGAAAATTCATTCTTTGGCAAAGGTAGAATTTATTATTGAAAAGGAAGAAACGGGTGCCTCTGACACCGTGACAAGAGAGTATCATATCAAGCATCCAGATACTAAAGTCATTGTGAATTTTAATGGTATTCCCAATGAAGCAGGGTTTTACAATGGGGCAAGAATAATAGTATGGAGGGAGGACGGTCGCTTAGTTCGAAGTTTTTTAGTAGAGGATAATAAAACGGCATACAGTATGCGCTTAAGCAAAGCCGGAAATTACAGTTACACGTTTACGTCAGGTTTTGGGAAGCAGGTGTATGCAGGAGGTATCTTTGCAGCACAAATGGGGCAAACGGATGTTGATTTAAGTGCTGCTCGTGAACCAAGAACAGTAGGCTTTATGGTAACAGATGAAGAGGATAGCACTGGTATTACAGGCGAACTGCGTGTAAATATAACTTCGAATAATGGCACTTACGGAAGAACAATTTCTTTTTCGGAAGAACTTTCTGGTTTAATTGATGGAGATGTGATCACTCTTATTGCTTATCCAGATGCAAAGTATCATGACCTATATCAAAGACAGGAAGAAGAAAGCTATACTGTCTCGGGAGACGATACCATTAGAGTTGAACTAGAGACCTATGAGACTGTAACCTATGCAGGGACTGTGGTAGATAACTTTGATGAAGAACTACAAATAGCCGATGCCAGCATAGAAGTGATCCAGACGATTAGCAATGAAAGAGAATATAAGCATATTTCACAGTCTTTCTTAACGAATGAAGATGGCAACTTCAGTTTCGATTTGATTTCTAGTGCAAGGGCACAAATACAAATTTATAAAGA
>CAZLTH010000154.1:1865-4702 GCA_964562355.1 uncultured Syntrophomonadaceae bacterium
TTTCTACTTCTTTAGCGGACCATCTCTAGATAGAATTAGATATCTTTCTAGCAAAGAGATTATTGCTGGTTATGGCTTAGAAGAAAACGTGCATTATGTGAAAAAAGAGATTTATCTTGAAGATGGGAAAACGCTTGATTTAGGAGAAATTACAGTACCAAATATTGATGCAGATAGTATAGGTGTTCTAAGTGCGGAAAATTCAAAGATTACAACGAGAAGATTGGGAATTACAGAGGATGGTTATGTAAGGACAGAAGTTGTTGTTCGCTATGAGGGAAAAGATCGGTATAAAGGTAAACTTGCTATTAACATCATCCAGTTGAACTTTGATAGCGCCTATGCTTTGGAAAATGAAGTTTACCATGTTAATGGTCAAGCAAAAACAAAGGGAGGAATGATAAGTAGTCTTTACATTCCAATTCAAGAGGAGCACAAAGAACAAGGTATCATTTCCTTTGTTATTCTAAATGATGCCGCCCTATTATCTGTATATGCTCACGTACGAGGCACTACCAATAATGCCTCTTTTAACGAATACTTCGAGTCAGGTGAGGTATATCTGCCAATTTTAGCAATTGGTGCACAGGAAGAAGTTTTTGAAAAGTATTTAGATCAAGTTTTTGTAAGGGGTGTAGGTTACAGGAATGTAGATTTATCCATTTATGCTAATGGTCGTCTTATTGATAAAGTTAAGACCGATGCACGGGGCAAGTGGGAAAAGTATATTGACCTGACTTCTTTTGCCAATGAAAATAGTGTAATATTGCAAGCAACTTATGAAAATGATGCAGGGGAAATTATTGCATCTAACGAGGTGGTAACGCTTATCCGAGATATGGAGTTACCTTATGTTGATAACTTTATCTACTATCATCCCTATAACAAAAGTACACTTTATGGAAATGCTACTGTTAATATTTTAAAGACACAAATAACATCTATTCATCCTCATTACCCGGTCGAATTTAGTTTTACGGTTGAAAATGTAGATCCTGATCAGGTTTCGTATGCTGCTGTTATTAATACAAAAAGTGGTGTAGATACTATTTTCCCAGCCACATACCAAGAGTATGAATACAGAGGGCAAAAATTAATGCGCTTTGTAGCCATAGGTCGTTTGCCTAATCCGGGAAAATTATCTGTGGTTTATACTTTAAAACCAGAAGAACCAATTAGTTATATTACTAATAGCAAAGATATACCAGCAGATCAAATTCCAGACCACCCCGATATTGATCCAAGTACGTTGCCCGTTCCCTTTAGAGAGAAAAATACAACGGTAACACAAGATGGTAGTGCCGGTGTGATTGAAGCAAATAAGGTGATTTATAATGAATTGGATGAAGTTGTGGGAGATATAAGTATTTCAGGCAGTATGAGAACAATTACTACTGGACAGGTTGAATATTTCGAGCAATATATCGTTGTAGGTGGGGTTAAATATATTGAAATTAAAACATCAAGCGGCTCATTTTATACAAAAATGCCATCTGTAACACACCCTGGGGATAAAATTAGAATTGAAAAGAGCATTATTTTTAGTCAGCAACTGTATGATAACCTCATGGGAGAAGAAATAGGCTCTGCCTTAGGGACATATGATGATTATTTGGTTTCGTCAATGTCTGACTCAGAGATGTTCCGCCTACTTGCAGCGAGTAGCAATGAATACGGCGAACAGGATACCTTAACGGCAATGAACTACGTGCTTGTAGGAGCAGGTGTGGCAGAAGATACAGCAAAATTTGCCACAAAGAATGCTAAGCTTTTGGGAAGAGGGTCGAGTGTATTAACTGTAGCAGGAGGGGCAGTGCTCGCTGGCAATATTTTCTTGGGTCGCATGGGTAAAGATCCCAAAGGACTCTATCAAGCGTCAAGTTATATAAAAGATATTGTTGTGAGGAGTAATATTAATGATTTTATTCGCGAATATGCCAGTGCCACAAGAAATTCTCATACTGTTAATAGTTTAATGGGGGCAGTGAGTTATGGAGCAAATTTTGCAGGTCCTGTAGGGAAAGGTTTAAGTTATGCAGTGACGGCAGGTAGTGAACTGTATGGTCGTGCCATAGGCTCTGAATACGATTTATGGGCGGATTCTATCATTACCATGATTAGGGTTCAGCTGGAAAAAGAAAATCGCAAAAACAAAAAGAAGAAGAAAAAAATAGTAAGGAAAGAAGAGCAAATTGAGCCAAGATGGAAGATTGACCCGAGTGGTTATGTTTTCGAAGCAACTGAAGAAAATCGTATTGAAGGGGTTTTAGCAACAGTTCTCTATGAACAAGACGGTATATTTAGTTCCTGGGCAGAGGCTGAAGAGTGGGAAGAAGTCAATCCGCAGTATACCGATAAAGAGGGTAAATATGGTTGGGATGTACCAGCAGGATCTTGGAAAGTGCGTTTTGAAGACGAAGATTATAGGATTCAGGAGACAAAATCAATGGAGGTACCACCATTACACGACCAAGTTAATATCGGGTTACTTTCTGTGGTGAACCCTGAGGTAGTAGCAGTAAATGGCTATCCAGGCGGTATTGAAATTGAATTTAGTAAATATATGTTGCCTAGCTCTTTTAAGAACAGTATTTTAATTACAGATTCACTGGGTCGCCATGTTGATATTAAAGAGATCGAATACGTAGATGAAGTAGAAAACACAGGTTATGTGGAGGGTTATGTTTATTCGGATCAGGTAATTGATGCAGAGGCTTTTGTTAAAAAGATTCGCCTTATACCTGACAATACGTGGGGGATATTTCTTACATTCAAAGAGGATGGTCAGACAAAAGAAGTATATGATGTGATTGTTAAAGATAGTGTCTTTAGTTACT
>CAZLTH010000155.1:0-4701 GCA_964562355.1 uncultured Syntrophomonadaceae bacterium
TTAGCTGGAGGAAAGGCAAGACATTTATATATCCAGACCGATGTCACCAACGCAGCCAGTGTTAAAGCAATGGTACAAAAGACTATTACCATTTGTAGAAGAATAGACATTTTAGTTAATAATGCGGGAATTGATGTGCCAAGGTTGCTCGTCGACCCTAAAGCTCCTAAAGGTAAATACGAATTAGATGAAGAGGAATTCGATAGGATGATATCTGTGAATCAAAAAGGCCCTTATTTATGCACACAAACTGTAGTTAGAGAAATGATTAAAAGAAAAGTGAGAGGCGCAGTAATTAATATCACTTCTGAAAGTGGCCTGGAAGGCTCTGAGGGTCAAAGTTGTTATGCGGCTACAAAAGGGGCTTTATACGCATTCACCAGGTCATGGGCCAAAGAACTTGGAAAGTATGGTATAAGAGTGGTTGGAGTAGCTCCCGGCATATTAGAAAGAACAGAACTGAGAACTTTAGACTATGAGAAGGCTCTTGCCTATACAAGAGGGATAACAGTAGAAACCTTGAGGGAAAGGTATGAAAAAGCATCAGTTCCATTAGGAAGAGTTGGAAGATTAAAAGAGATAGCAGATTTAGTCTGTTTTTTAGCTTCTGATAAAGCAAGTTACACCACTGGAACAACATATAACATTTCTGGTGGAAAAACAAGAGCATAGCGTAGATAGCTCTCCTTTATGAACTATAATATTCCTGAGACTCAACATGCTGTACAGTTGATAGGCCCTGATGAACTGATATTGAATACGGCCAAAAGGGTGTATTCCCCGGGACGGCATCAAATCCTCTGCCGGGTGGAAGCGGTGGGGCTGTGTTTTTCTGACCTTAAACTGCTGAAGCAGTTCTCGGGCCATGCTCGTAAGAGTGCTGTAATTTCCGGCATTGATGCGGAGATACTCAAAGAGATTCCCAGTTATGTCCCTCAAGATGCGCCCACCGTGCCCGGCCATGAAACCGTTGTCCGAATCTCGGCAGTTGGCCATGAAGTGAAGAACTTCAGGCCGGGTGAGCGTTACCTAGTTCAGGCCGATTACCGCTGGTTACTCACTGCCAATGCCAACGCGGCTTTTGGATACAATTTCGAAGGGGCTCTTCAGGAATATGTGCTCATGGATGAGAGGGTGATCACTTCGCCGGAAGGCAATTCCATGCTGATTCCTGCTTCTGAAGAACTATCAGCGTCGGCCATAGCCCTGGTTGAACCCTGGGGCTGCGTGGAAAATTCCTATGCGGCCAAGGAGCGCCTTACCCTAAAAGCCGGAGGCAAGATGTTGGTAGTGGCAGAAAGGGAAGTTTTCAGAGATGTTCTCTCCAATTTTCTTAAATCTTATGGTAAACCGGCCCAAATCACCTATCTCGGGCAATTATCCTCCCCAGCCGGGCTGGACGTTCCACTAAAGCAGATAATGAGTACGGTGAAGCACACACACAGCCAAAGGCAGTGCCGAAGGCAGCCAAAGGCAGCCGAAGGCAGTGCCCGAAGGGCAGGCAGTACAGCGAAGCAGTACTGGCCAAAGGCCGGTATATCAGAACTGGAAGATGGTTCGTATGATGATGTTATCTATTTCGGCTCCTGCCCGGAAACGGTGGAAGAGCTATTCTCAAAAGTGGCGGCTCACGGTCTTTTCAATATCGTTCTCTGCGGCGGACATCTGGGCAGGACGGTCGTCTCTGCTATTGGTCGCGTTCACTATGGTGGCATTCGGATAGTAGGCACCACCGGTTCTGACCCGGCCATGTCCATGGAGAATATTCCTGTATCAGGAGAAATCCGCAAAGGTGATAGGATTAATGTTATCGGGGCCGGTGGCCCAATGGGGGTGATGCATGTAATCCGAAATATCTGCCAGGGTGTTCAGGGCATCACTATTTTTGCAGGTGAAATAAACGAAGAGCGGCTGACTGCTCTCAACCGAATCGCCTCACCTCTAACTGAAAAGCACAAGGTGTCTTACCGACCTTATAATCCTTCCAAAGACAGTTTGGAAGAGAAATTTGACTATGTAGCCTTGATGGCCCCTGTACCGGATCTGGTGGCCCAATCTGTCCAGAGGGCTAACAATGGGGCCATCATCAACATCTTCGCCGGGATACCTCCACAGGTTACCGCCAGGATTGATCTCGATACCTACCTAAAAAAGGAGCTCTATTTCATGGGAACAAGCGGTTCTGTGCTGGAAGATATGAAACGGGTCTTAGCAAAGGTGGAGAAGGGGAGACTCAATACCAACCTCTCTGTGGCGGCCGTCTGCGGGCTCGAGGGAGCGGTAGAGGGGGTCCGGGCCATGGAAAAACATCTGGTAGCCGGCAAAATAATCGTTTATCCATCCTGCAAAGGATTAGGACTGGTAACCCTGGAGAATCTAAAAAAGGAAATCCCCCAGGTGTCCGAGTGTCTGATTAACGGGTTGTGGAACGGGCAAGCAGAGAAAACTCTTCTAAAAATGTATCAGTAAGGAGGGAATGGATAAAATGGACAAAGCACTAACAGAACTTATAGAGATTTATTGCTAACCGGTCTTGCCATTTAAGCCATTTTTGCCACGGCAAGAAATGCTTCCTGGGGGATGTTCACGCCTCCCATCTTCTTCATCCGTTTCTTGCCACGCTTCTGTTTCTCAAGAAGCTTCCTCTTCCTGGTTACATCTCCTCCATAGAGCTTCTCAGTGACATCCTTACGAAATGCTTTTATCGTCTCCCTGGCAATAACATTGTTGCCTATGGCCGCCTGCACCGCTACCGGAAATTGCTGCCTGGGGATTACCTCCTTAAGCTTCCTGGTAAGCGCTCTTGCTCTCTTATAAGCTTTCTCCTTGTGGACTATGGAAGAAAGCCCATCAACCGCCTCCCTGTTCAAGAGGATGTCAAGCTTGACCACTTCCTGGGGTCGGTAGCCTATGGGTTCATAGTCAAGGGAACCGTAACCCCTGGTAATAGACTTAACCTTATCGTGAAAATCCATCACGATCTCACTCAACGGGAATTCAAAAATCATCACCACCCGGGTGGGGTCAAGGTAACTGGTGCTTGTATAAACACCTCTTCTATCCTTGGAAAGTTTCATAAGTGCCCCTATATAGTCGTCGGGAGAGATTATACTCATCCTGACGAAAGGCTCCTCTATATATTCTATCTCCTGAGGTGATGGAAACTTTGCTGGATTATCTATGAGGACAGGTTCTTTGCCTCTACGCTTCACCCGGTAGTGGACGCTTGGTGCTGATGAGATCAAATCCAGGTCATATTCCCTCTCCAGCCGCTCCTGAACAATCTCCATGTGCAGGAGCCCTAAGAAACCGCACCTGAACCCAAACCCAAGTGAGGGTGATGTTTCCGGCCCATAAGTGAAAGATGAATCATTCAGACTCAATCTTTCCAGGGCTTCTTTTAATGATTGGTAATCATTCTGCTCGGCCGGGTAAAGGCCTGAGAAGACCATCGGTTTAGCCGGTTTATATCCTGGCAGGGGCTCTTTTGCCGGATTTAGGCTGGAGGTTATGGTATCACCTATCCTGGCTTCGCGGACACTTTTAATGTTAGCCATTAAATACCCGACTTCACCCGAAGTCAGGCCTTCCACCACTTGCATTTTCGGCTTAAAGACTCCCACTTCGCTAATCTCGAATTCCCCACCGCTGGACATAAGTAGAATCTTATCGCCCTTTCTGATGGAACCAGAGACTATCTTCACATAAATGACAGCGCCCTTATACAGGTCAAAAGATGAATCGAATATGAGTGCTTTCAAAAGCCCCCCGGCTTCACCAGAAGGAGGGGGGATGTGTCTGACAATGGCCTCGAGCAAGTCTTCGATGCCGATTCCCTCCTTGGCGCTGGTCAATAGGCAACTGGAGGCATCAAGTCCCTGAATTTTTCTCAGCTCTCCTATAGTCTTATCCGGGTCTGCCATTTCAAGATCAATCTTGTTCACCACCGGGATAATAGTCAGCTTGTGCTGTATGGCCATATAGACATTGGCGATGGTCTGTGCCTGAACGCCCTGCGATGCGTCCACCACCAGCACCGCTCCCTCACAGGCGGCTAAGCTTCTGGATACCTCGTAGCTGAAATCTACATGCCCTGGAGTATCTATAAGATTTAATATATACTGATTCCTGTCCCGGGCAAGATAATTTATCCTTACTGCCTTCGACTTTATGGTGATACCCTTCTCCCGTTCAAGTTCCATATCATCGAGCACCTGGTCGCGAAACTCTCTCTCCTCAATGGTGTGGGTATATTCAAGAATCCTATCAGCCAGGGTGCTCTTACCGTGGTCAATATGAGCAATAATACAGAAATTTCTTATATTGTTACTTTTTATCTCCATGGGAGGATTTCCCCAGACTCTGCCGTCAGCCCCCTTTTTTGCGTATCGACGCTAAAACATCTGCTATTTCCGTTGCCTGTGACTCAATGACATCGAGTAATTCCTGAGGCGTCCGATTGTCTTCCCTCCCTTTTCGATGTGGGTTAACCGCCTTGATGTCAAAATTCCTATCTTCCACCTCTTGCATACTAACACGCCAGGAGCGGTCACCTTCTGAAAGTGTAAGGCTTGAAGGGTCAAAAAGCGTAAAGAATTCTTCAAAGTGCCCTACTGTGAGAGGCTGCTTTTTGGTTATGTTGAAGTCGGATAAGTCGTAATACCATATCTCTTTAGTCGGGTCGCCCTTGTTAAAAAATAG
>CAZLTH010000156.1:0-4667 GCA_964562355.1 uncultured Syntrophomonadaceae bacterium
GCCGTACATGGCATCGTTCAACATCATATCAAGGCGCTCTAAAGCACCCATAGCTGCAATCTCCGGCATAGACAAGCCGGAACAATAATTCACCAGCTGAATATAATGTCCTTCCTCTTCTCCTACTTCGTCCAACCCCTGCCGCATGATTTTAAAATTCTCTTGCGTAGCATAAGTACCACCAAATCCCTCGGTAGTAGCACCATACGGCACATAGTCAAGCAGACTTTGTGCCGTAGACCTAATTACAGCCACAATATCAGCACCTTGCCGGGCAGCCGCCTTGGCCTGACCAACATCTTCGTAGATATTTCCGGTAGCTACAATTACATAGAGCCAAGGCTTAGGCCCCGGGGGATACTTTGATTGTAATTCCTTCCTTTTCTCCACTACCTCTTTAATTTTGGCAACACTTTCATTGGCCAGCTTATCAATAATTCTTTTGATTTGGCTGCTATCATTTTCGGGTAAATCCGTTAAGGATAATTCTCCGCTACCCACGGACTCAGCAATTTCCTGTGGCAAGCGCCCTGTTTCGAGTATAGCATTCCCCAGCCAATATGCTGCTCCCCGAGCCAACTTATTGCTTTTATAAAGCTGATCTACAAGAACGTTAGGCAAAGGTACTTCCTGATCATCAACACCATCAATACCCATCAATCTCAATACAGTTCTCTCCACAGAAACGGTCGTATTTTCCTCAATGTGGATTTGAATACCATCAGCGATAACGCTTGCCGCTTGGCGACACTTATCAACCATTTTTTGATCAATATTCAACTTGTCACGCAACCCAATCACCCCTTAAATCAGTTTTAAGTACTCCGTTCCCAACAAATCATATACAGAAACCCCTTTTATTCTTTTCACTAACTTATCTCTTAACTCAGTAACTATAATTTTTGCATCCAGATTGATGCCGTAAGGGCTGATGGGGTTAACTGTCACTGCAACAAGTTTAACTGCATCTAGAACTTGCAACTCTAGTCCTGATTTTTTCAATAAGTTCAAATTTCTTTTTTGCAAGAACACTTTTGTTCCGTCCCTGACAATTAATTTACAGTCTTTAACACCCAACGAAAGAACAAGCTCTTCCGCAAAACTGTCAATCAAGGCACCGTTAAAAACCAAAGCCTGCATTCCTTTTAAGTTTGCTTCTCTAATCTCCCTGCCGGCAGTAAAAACAATATTTGAAGAAAGAAGAGTATGACTATTGTTCTCATAAATAATGCCGTTTTTCCCTTTTGACAATATCTCCTGACACTTTTCTCTAAATTCAGACTGTCTCACCAGCGGCAAGGTTAATCTCTCTATAGCCTGCAATGTTTTCTGAATTACTAGGTTTTCAGTATTACCCACTACCGCCCCTGTTGCCAAAATCAAGCCATCTGCCAAGGAGGGAACAGCTGAGCTACGGCGATCAAGGGCACCATCTACTAGCATCAAATCAATCATTCCCGCAAACAGCTTTTTAATCTTCTTCAACTGCTTACCAGAGTTAACGCCAACCAGCTCTACTTGCCCTCCTTCACTCCCTGTCCGGTAAACAGAAACTTCTCCTAAGAGGGTGTTAAAACCAGTTTCGTGCAATATTTCTACTTTTAAATCACTCTTTTCCAGAGCCTTTCTGGCGGAAGCAAAAATAGTATTAGGAGGAATCCAGATGCGCGGTTTTTCCTGCCTAGTGATAGCATCTACATCCTCTCCATCCCTACCGTATGATGCCAAGCCCAGCTTAATACCTTTTCCTGTAGCTTCTTTGACAATGGTGTTGAAGGTAACTGTCTTGCCGGCATTTTTAGCCATACCGATAATAGCGAGAGAGTTGATGTTCTCTTCAATAATTTGAGCAATTAATTTTTTTCTCAAACGTCTGAATCACCTACCTTATCAGTTTGCAGTCTGCTGACTGCAGTTTACAGTTGCCAGTTTACAGTTTACAGGAGTTACGAAGGTTACGGGTTCACGGTTTACGGTTGAAGAACAATGCCCACAAACCGTAAACCTGAGAATCTAAGTAATTACGTTTTTCTGTAACTACTCAGGTGTCGAATTTTTGGAGGTATTTAGGATTTTTTTAAATCGTTCATAACTATCTATTTAGGGGCAAAGGCACAGTGGCCTGTCTGCGTGCTCGCACAGGCAGGCACAAAGAAAAATAAAAACGTATAGAGATTTGCAGGTCTGGCAAAAAATCAATGACTTTAGTCACTGAAATATAGGCAAGGTAACTATGTGCCTTTGTGCCTTTGCCCCTCTGTGCCTGAGTAATTACGTTTTTCTTAATAATAAAGCAAATTCTTTCTGCTTTCTATACACTAACGAAACAAAACAAACTTTTTATTTTTCTACATCTTGTACAAAAATAGATTTTTTCATATCCAGTAAACTAAAAAAATAGTTGCAGATATCGAAAATACCTACGGAGATTACCACTGGGATATCCTATTTCTGGGTTATTATATCATAAGTCACCGGTCAAAAGAACTTCCTTTGTATGCAAAATCTGCGAGAGAAATCTTCTTAAATTTGTTGTAACTAATTACCCCATTTTTGAATACTATAACTATATATTTTTAGGAGTGGGGTGAAAACATGAAACTGTCCGTGGAGCTTTTTGCAGAAAAGCCATTTATTCTTAAAGAAGATTCCTTTATCCAGATGTCATTACGTTTGCATGGTCTTATTTTCCCTGAAACAGAAGGAAAAGATGAGTATCATTTCAGTTTTCTAGTTTTATCCGGTAAAAGTCTAGCAGGAGTTGGACGGGAATTTACATATGAGTTAAACCTTTTCCCTTTGGGGTTGGGGTGCATTGAGTCTAGACCGGGTGCTTTCGTAGAACTGGGAGAAGATAAAATCGATGATCTAGACGTTATTATTGAAACAAACTTAACCTTGGATTTGGGCATCTTTACAGATTCTTTTGGGTTAAGGCTAATCAATGAGAAAGGAAAGACATACGACATCCCCCTAAGCCGACCGGATATCGAAATAGGTTGGGATAGCCGCGGCAGATTTGATGTGCCCATTACACAGTTTGTTAATGGGACCGATTCTTAATGAACCAAAGTCTTTTAGGGGAACAGCCGTTACCCTTTCTCTAAATACCATAACTTCAACTTCAGGGAGAAGTTTTTGCAAAGCCGCTGCTAAGGGCAAGCCGTTTTCAAATATTTCCAAGGCATGGGAATTGCCGACAATAAAATTAAGCCCTAAACTACGGCATTTTTCAACAAGCGGATTGCCCTCTTTGACTCTACTGATCGTAGCTAATACAGTGTCTATTTCGGGGTGTTCTCTTAGTGCCTGTTCTAGATTTTCAAGTGTAAAGCCAGTATGTGGGAAAATATGCAAAACCGTATTCGCTTTACTCTCTCTACTACCCACCAGAATTTTTCCTTCCAGAGACACCATCGTCTCATTAATCCTATCACAACCCCTAACATTTCTTTCCAGCTTGAGAATCTCTTGTTCCTCTGAGAACCCCATAAACCCATGTATCCTATCCAACATATCACCAAGTGTGTTCACGCCTTTAATGGTTCTACCTACAAACATTATGTTTCCAGACATGCCAGCATAGGCAATCTCTGTCCGAAAAACTACATGACCATGCAGGTATGACAAGCCAGGATGGAGTCCATGGAAAGCCTCGTGTAGTTCAAAAACTGCTATTTTATAGAGACTCAAGTAACTTTTAAGGGTAACCCCTCCCGAGCTGGCGGCATCAGCCACCGGATGATGAGCGACAATAGCGTCTACACCAAGAGCTCCCGCCAACTCAATATTTGATTCGGTTAACGTCATTATAACTGCAAGCTTTTTAATACTCTGCTTCGGATCTCCGAAGACAAGACCTGGAATTTCCGTGATGCTTTTTCCAGGTATGGAAGATGACTTAACCACTACAAAAGGATTTTTCCCCGAAAAAAGGTCGCTTAACCGGGTAGGGACCCTGCCCCCGGTGATAGCATTTAATGCACTTACTACATCGCTGACGGTCGTTTGAATCATGCTAATTCCCCTTTCTTTTTGATTAAAAAAGTTTCTATGTTCTGCAAATTATACAAATAAAAATGACCCCCCTTCACTAAACAGCACCTCAAGAATAGCTTTTTAACTATTGGCTATTCTCTATTTACCTGTTTGCAAAAGACGACCATCTTGGGTTCTCTTTTCTTGAGCTCCCTCAACCAGTCCTAATATGTTATTGTTTTTTACTTTCCTCTAAAACAGCTTCCTCTAAAACAACAATTGTTCCAGCCAATTCCGTTTTGGGATCGTAATCCTTTAATACTGTTTCCACGGATAAACCTAACTCGGCTTCAATCTGTTCCTTAAAACGTCTTTTAAAAGAATCCAAAAGAGCAAGATCAACTTCTCGTGTACGCACCTCTGCTATATCCAACGCCGCTAAAGCAGGAACTCGCCGATTAACAGCAATAATCACGATTTTAGAATCCATAATATCTACCTTTTGGCGTATTACACCTATCCCAAAAAGCTCCTGATTAACATCATTATAAATCTTAGCTATTACCTGCTTAAGGTGTCCTGATGAAAGCATTTTCTCCTCTATAAAAATCAAGTAAAGATAAAGACTAAGGGCTTGTGATGAAATAAACCGTGCAATATTGCGAAGGATTTTCGTTCATAACCAAGGC
>CAZLTH010000157.1:0-4633 GCA_964562355.1 uncultured Syntrophomonadaceae bacterium
GAAAAGCCTTTGAAAATCAAGGTCTTTATGCTGGCTTTTCTTAATAAATTATCTTTTTCTTTTTGCTTAAAATCTGAAAACACGCGAACATTATTATTTTTCATAAACAAGCAATACTTCTCATGCATGATAGCACTGCTTATAAATCAACATCATCGCCCTCTTCTCCCGTAGAGCTATAATAAATAAGACTTTGTAATTCAATAGTAAGATCAGCATTATGTACATAAATATGCTCAGCTACATTTAACTTTATCGGTGCAAAATTTAAAATTGCTTTAATACCGTTATCTACCAAAGTATTTGTCACTTCTTGTGCCCCTTCAGAAGAAACTGTTAATAAAGCAACTTTCACATTATATTTTTTAATTACCTGCGGCAAAGCAATCAAATGTTTTATTTCAACATGAGCAATTCTATCCCCAACAATTTTGGGGTTCACATCAAAAACACCGACAATCCTTACATAAGGGTTTTTGGTGATATTATGACGAGTTAACGCTCTCCCCAAATGACCTGCACCTATAGCAACAATATTTGTTTGCTGGTCCAAACCAATTATTGTTAAAAGACGCTCTCTTAAATAGCTGGTATTATAGCCTGTCCCTCTAGTACCAAAAGCACCAAAATAGGCAAAGTCTTTGCGTATCTGCTCTGCCGTAAAACCTGTTTCCATGCTAAGAGATTTAGAGGAAATAATTTCCACATCTCTTTTAAGCAAACCATCCAAAGAGCGTAAATATATAGGCAACCTTTTAACAACCGACTTTGGTACATCTTTTCTAAGCATTGCTCTTCCCCCTTTGCTCTAAAATTTCATCTTCAATAAAAATACTTATACTTTTGATATCATCACGATCAAAATACTGTCCATCTTCTTCTACAGCTGTGCTGCCAACTAGAGCCAGAGGACTATCAACATAGCGTTCTGACTGATTTGCTTGTATAACTTCAATCACAGGAAAGATAAGATTGTTTAAATTTTTGTATCCTTCTGCTATTACCAGATCCATTCCTGAAAAGTTTTCCAACAATTCTTCCGGTCTCTTGTCTACAACAAGCTTTTTCATAACTGCCATCCTGACAGGTGAAGCGATACAGGTTATCTCTGCCCCTGCCTGATTAAACTTCCAAGTATCTTTGCCTGGCGTTTCTATCTCAAAATGGTCATGCGAAGTATGCTTGATAACTCCTATACGATATCCTCGTAGAACAAGTTCTTTAATTAGTTTTTCGATCAAGGTTGTTTTTCCACTGCCAGATGCTCCAGCAACAATTAATAAAGGAATCATGGTAACGCCACCTGTTTTAGTTTTATCATGCTTATACTATTACTCACGAAGGCAACTAACTTACATTTTCATATATGTTGCCAAATGCAACTAACTTACATTTATCGGTTATTAGTTATCAGTTATCGGTTAATTGCTGTATAGCAAATTGGAAAACTGTGAACCCATAACCTTCGTAACCCCTGTAAACTGTAAACCGGCAACTGTATTGCATTAGCCGATTTTCGTTGTTGTGCTTACCAACAAATGTTAGCTTATAACCTACACTAGCATTAGTCCAGTTGTCTTACTTCCACATAAACATCCCCTTTCCTTTTAATTTAACGCAAATATTTCTTCAGGTAATATTATTTCTTTTCTACTAAAAACAACTCCGGCGGATTGTTAATCTGATTAATAAAGGCATAGTGAAGAACTGTATATTTATCTTGCTCAAGTTCTGCCAAGAATTTTTGTAATGCTTCTTTTTCTTCCTGTCCCCCAGGATGCCCACTATAAATCATAATACTAACTATTCCCCCAGCAAGAAGTAAAGCAAGAACACCTTGCAATGCTTTTATTGTTGTTTCCGGTCTGGTAATAAAAGTCTGGTCTCCTCCCGGCAAATATCCTAGATTAAAAACGGCACCTCTTAACCTTACTTTTACTCGCTCTATAATCTGGACATGACTTTCCTGAAAACTAATCACTCTATCTTGAAAGTTATACTTTTCAAGAAGACTTCGGGTATTTAAAATAGCCTTTTCTTGGATATCAAAAACATAGACTTTCCCTGTTTCGCCTACACATTCAGCTAAAAATAAGGAATCTTTGCCATTACCACAGGTAGCATCCAGACAAGCGTCTCCTTCCTTGATGACTTCCGCCAATTTCTTGTGTCCAAAATCGAGTGCCTTTAATAATAATGCCATAAGCTTTTCCTCCCGGTACTGAAAAGTAATCCAAATAAGTGAGCAAGGTAAGATAATTGTATTTTTCAGCTATAAATCATTTAGAAATTAAAAATCTAATCCGTGACTATCCGTGGCTCGTTGCCTTGTTACTTTGTGACATTCTCATATAAAGAACAATACAATAAAGTTAGCTTTGTTGGTATAAATAAATTTTGAGCAGATTAAAATTTATTTTCAGTTGCTTGTTTTACCTATTTACTTGGAAGGGAGATTCTTCTTGCTGATATACAAATCGCCATCTGTGCTAAGAACTGCCAAAAAAACTTCTTCTACTCCTATACTATCTTCCCCTATTTTTTTCAAAAGCCAATCCAGATCTTTACCTGCTTTTTGCAGATTTTCTGACAGAACTTCCCCATCACATATCAAGGTATGAGGTAATCCTTGGTAGGGCGGTCTTATGTTTACATCTGCCGGGGTAAGTGTGCGTTTATCAGACTTTAAAATTACACTCAAGTCTCCAGATGTTTCCAGAATAGCATATTCTACATCAACAATATTAAAAATATCGTTTCCTCTCAATTGTTGCAACAGATCGTTAATATTATAACGTATCCTACGCATTTCCTTTTCCATGATAACACCCTTTTCTACCAAAACACTCGGAGTTCCTGTAATTAATTTGCGAAACCATTTGAATTTTAAGCTCGTGTAAGAAAGCACCATTTCAGCCAGCATCAATGTAGCCATAGGGATAAGACCGATAATTAGAGGCTTTTCAAAGTCTTCTATATAAATAGCTGCTGACTCGGCTATCATGATAGCTACTACTAGGTCAAAAGGAGAAAGTTGCCCTACCTCTCGCTTCCCCATAATCCTGATAACTATCAAAACTGCTAGGTAAAAAAACAAGGTGCGGTAAAATATTGTAATCATTTGTTCCCAAATCATTTTATTCCCCTCTTGATTTCTGAAACTAAAAACTGTGCAAAAGCTATTCTTCTAACCTGCTTTACACAGTTCTGCTATTTCTTTATTTTTTAAGTACATGAAAAAAATTAATACTAAAAATGCCAGCACACCGCTCAGCCAAAAAAAATATTTACTGTTTATATCCGTTAGGAGAGTATATATATATGGTCCCATGGCCACTCCTGTAAAACGAATACTGCCATATAAAGACATAATTCCTCCTCTTTCTTTTACGGGAGCACAGTTCGTAACTAAAATAGTTAAAGAAGGTATAACCAGACCTCCGCCTACTCCCATAATAAATATAATGGACAGCAAAGCATACAGATTTTCAGTATGAGAAAGTAGTAAGGATGCTGTGCCTAACATAAAAAGACCAGTTAATACAAATTTCTTTAGTTTTTCAGCTCTCTTCTCTAGGTAATATCCGGAAAAAAAAGAGCTTATAGCCCAAGCAGCAACTGGAATGGCAATAATCATTCCCTTTATAATTCCTGTGATACTATAATAGTTTCCCAGAATATCCGAGATGAAAGTTAGCACACCAAAAAGTATGAAAAAAGACGTCCACCCTCCTAGATAGGCCGCCCATAAAAACCTGCCAGAGCGAGAAAAAATCTTTTTAATATCAGAGAAGTACCTGCCTATAAGCACCTCTTCTTTTTTCTCGGGTTCCGTGATAAGAAATAGAACAGCTATTAAAACCGGAACTACAAAAACCCCATATAAAAAGAAAGGAATAAACCAAGCCAGCAGTGCCAACACTGAACCTAAAATAGGACTGACTATCTTGCCGAAAATATTGCTAAACTCAATTAAACCCAGAGCCTTTGCTCTTTCTTGTGAAGTAAAAATATCCCCCACTAAAGCCATGGCAATTGGCGACATACCAGCAGCACCTATCCCCTGTACAACTCGACCGATAAGAATCAAGTTATATATTTCCTGCCCGGCTTTTAAAACGACCAAAAAGCCAATAAACACACCGGCTAGACCATATAGTGAAAGAGCAGTAATGATAACCCATTTACGCTTAAAACGATCAGAAAGAAAACCAAAGACAGGTATAAAGATAGCGGCCGCAATTGAATAATAAGTAACCAGAAGACTAACTTGAAAAAAAGAAATTTCCAGAGCAGCCTGGATTTGAGTAAATATAGGTATCAACATGGAATTGCCAAAAACCATCACAAAAGTCACGGCGCTCAAAGCTGCTAGTTTTGCTTTTGCTTGGGAACGCATTCTCCAGCCCCTTCCTTGTAGCAAACCAATGTTATACTGATATAGGTCAAAAACCAACATTTGTCAATGAACGTAGCAAGGCAAATTGTTGATGCGATATGGTTTGCAGTTTACAGTTTACAGTGGTTACGAAGGTTACGAGCGAGCTGACACTTCAGGTTGAGGGAGAAGTTCAATTCCCCTCTCCAACTTCTTGGAGAAGGGGCTTAGTAACACGGCAGATTAACATTAATA
>CAZLTH010000158.1:0-4629 GCA_964562355.1 uncultured Syntrophomonadaceae bacterium
CTGCCTCAGGCCGTTATAGGCAAAATGTGTGTTTTGACCGTCAATAGTCATCTCACCCAGCATGTTTTCCGGGTTATAGACGGCTTTGAAATTCTGGTTGCCGTGAATGGAAACTAAATTCCCATCCGCATCGTAAGTGTAGGCATCACTGTTCCAGGTAAGTAGTTGGTTGGCCTAGTTGTAGGTTGCCGCTGATTCGGGAGCAATATCGTTTTCCCACGAATCATTCAGAGGCTTAACCCCCTGTACCTGAATGATATTCCCCACAACATCTCTGATAAATTGTAAATCGATAAAATTCTTCTCACTTTTGCCGTGTTTAAATGCGACCAACTGATAATTGGCGTCGTAAGAGTACATGCTTTCGGTACCATTGGAGCGGTTTTCCCCGGTTAGATTTCCTGCCCCATCGAAGTTAAAGGAGATAAAGTGATTTTCCCACGCCATGCGGCTCAAACGGTTACAAGAATCGTACTCATACCGGACCTGGAGTTCCCCGGGGTAGGTCATAGAGGTGAGATTACCTGCCGGGTCATAAGTGAACAAAATTTTGGTGCTGTCAGGATACTCTACCGTTTCCACCCGGCGTGCGGCGTTGTAACCATAAACGGTTCTCCCCGTAGTATCGGCCACTCCCGCCAGGTTGCCTGCTGCATCATATTCGTAGGAGGCAACAGTCGCCCCGTTGTACTGTTTTTCGACAATTTCGCCGTCTTGGTTGTACGCAAAATTTATTTTCTCTCTGCGCGCATTGGCTATGAAAGAAATCCGGCCAAGTGGATCGTGTTCAACAGAGTAGGAATGGTTAAGCAGGTCGGTAACTTTGACCAGCCGGTTGCAGGGATCGTAAGCAAAATTGATCTGCTGACCGTCTTCTTCCTGTAAAGCTAGCAGATTGCCTACCTTGTCGTACTGTAGGTGCGTGATTTTTCCTGCGGGGTCGGTAAATTGCACTGGCTGGTCGGCATCATCGGTGAGCGAGCCAATATGGTCGTGCTCATCAAACACGATTTGCAGGGTGTTTCCGTGGTAATCGCTGATTTGTGTCAGGCGAGCTTGTTCAGTGCCTACAACTTGGTCGAAACGGTGCATAAGATGCGAATCCTTGGTAATATACAACCAGTAATCTCCGTAGTAAAGTAGAGAGTGGTAACAATCGGCAGGTGGGATCAGCTCCACCGGAAGGGTTATGTTCGCCATTCCGTCGGGTAGGGTAAAGGTCTCCCTCTGTCCGGATCCCTTGGATATTGTCACCGCAGAACTAGATTGCGTCAACAAGCAGTCGTAGGTGAAAGACCAACCTGCGCCGAACATGCCCTTTTTAGCGGCACTACCGCTGTTGTACAAAAGGATCAAGTCAACGGAGGGGGGCAAACCTGTCCAGCTGGAAATAGTATCCCGAACTACTAGGTTTAATATGGATGTGTTTACCCAGTAGTTGGGCAAGCCGCGTTCGGCACAGATCCCCGGACCACCGCCATCAAAGGCAGTGAAAGGGTTATCTGCCTGGCCGCCTTGTAGTGTCGGCACCCCCATGCCGCTCGTAATGGCTGGTGGGATACCGTTTTGAGCTCCAGACAAAGCGTCAGTGGCTGTTTGCAGCGCCCCGGTGCTGCCTGTTCCCATTCCCTGAAGTGCGGCTCCCCCCTGAACGGCTCCAATCGTTCCTGCGCTGGCAAGGGAGGAGGCGGCTGCAGCTGCGCTTCCCACGACGCTTCCCAGAAAAGCTGCTCCAGATGGCATAAGGCCCAACCTCCTGACCAGATCGGCATTATTGCTTCCCCACCAGACAATCCGGTTGCCATCTGCTTGGCTGAGACTGACCCCCTCGCACCAGGCATGGACTATCTGGGGATCTAGCAGCAATATTCCCCCACCAATAAAAATTAGAAATGCGACTAACTTTTGCGCTTCTTTTCCTTTTTTTCGAAGAAGAAAAAATAAGATCAGAAACAGGAGTGCGCTCTCATCAAAAAGCTGCTTAGAAAGTAAGCAAAAAGACCCCAAAAAGCGTTAACGCCGGGGAAGTGGGTTTGCTGTAGATGTACTACGGAGTTCAAAGCCGTTCTGCCAGCAACATACATCAGGCCATCATTTACTTTGGCGATGATGTAGGTATGAGCTACCCAGGTAAGAACCGCCATCAGCAAACCAATCATGATCAGCTTAGGCAGGCTTTTAAGCAAGCTTTTAATAAATACAAAGACAAATTGCAGGAAAGTCTCCGGTGCCCCTGTTCCTCTTTTTTTAGAGGGTACCGGTATCTCTCCTGGCGCTACTTCCACCCAAGTTCCGGCAAAAGGATCTAGCTTCCACTTTTTGCCATCGGGGGCGATGGTCGCCAGTTTCCCAACCGAGTGCTCAAATTCTTCTAAAGAAATCAGATTGTTATCAAAGCGGTCTTTTAAAATAACATATTGCCGACCTGCTTCCTCGAAGTTCATACTTTTCCCCTCCAACTTTAAACGTTAATACCCGCTATTAATTTTAGTTTTAGTTTTGGGGATATCATTCTAAATATTCCAGTTGGTTGGTAACGTCTTGTAATTGCTGGTCGCTGATGCGAGTTGCCTCTGTGGTTTCATTGCTATAGAGGTCAGTTACCAGCAGTTTATCCTTTCCTGCAAACTCTATTTCATTAACTCGCTCCCACTCTTCAGTATCATAATCGTTGTTGATGTCTAGGTAATAGGTGTCGTTTTCTTTTTCCAGGCGATAATTTAGCGTAGTCCAGTAACCCTCCCCAGGGGAGGCAATGTGCAGGGTTCCATCTGTGTTGAACTTCAGATAAATTGCTTCATCGTAATCGCCCACGCTAGACCAAGAACCGATAAGAGTATCGGTATCCGGTTTGGTCAGTGTAATCCCATTAATTCCGTTGCTTAAAATAAACTTGTAGGCGAGAAACCCTCCGCCCAGCAGAATCATCAGCAAGATGAAAATTAAGATAATGCACCCACCCTTGCCCCGCTTTTTAGTAGGGGTGGCAACCGTATTGGCAGGAACTGGCGAGGGGACTGTCGCTGACTGTATACTTCCGGGAGGTGGAGGTGGGGCTGTTCTCTGCCGTAATTTTCTTTCTGATTGTGCCATGGGCGGTGGCGGAGGTGGTGAAGTTACCTTTTTTTCTGCCGCATAACCCAGTTTTAATTCTCCAAGCATGCTATGACAGTGTTTGCATTTGATTGCTTTGGCCAAGATTTCTTCCCCACAATACGGACATTCTTTAAACTTAGGCACGAGAATATTCCTCCTTCCCCCTAATCGCCATCTGCTCAAAAGATACTAATATAGGCTAAAGGTAAGTTGGTTGCCTTTGGTAATATAACTATTGTTGCAATTACTACAAGGAAGATAAAAAGAGTGAGGATTAAAATGTTTCTCATTTTGCTATCCATGGAAAGAAAACAACCCTTATCCAGATTAGCAGGAATACTTATTTGAAAACTTATTCATACTTATTCTAAGGGAAAATAAGAAGGTTGCATATCTCCTTTTTAGGGGAATGATAGTACACAAAAGAATAATATTGGTACAAAAAGAAAAGAAGACCCTTTTCAGGGTCTTCTTTTCTCCGTACGTTTGTAATTTCTATAGCTATATGTTGTGTGCCATAATATATAGATGTTTGCATCTAAGGGCCTGTGATGAAATAAACTGTGCAATATTGCGAAGGATTTTCGTTCATAACCAAGGCGTGGAAATAGGCGCATAGCAGCGTTATGTAACTGTTTCCACAACGCAGGGTATGGACGAAAAGACAAGTAAGATTGTATAGGTTATTTAGGAACAAGCCCTAAGCCAGATCACTGGATTGTGTCAAGAAAGTGTGGGGGTTTTTCTTTCCATACGTAACACTAGTTTAGAGCAGCAATTCCATCGTAATCAATTTTATTGGCAAAGGCATAAAGCGTATCTTTATCCATACTAGTGACAGAGATACTTACCATGAATCGATCAGCTATACCAATGTGTAAAGCGTAATGATCGGGTTTGGTATGCTCTTCCCATGCCGGATATCCCTTGAAATTCGTGCTTTTAAGGTATCCTTCAGTGGTTTCATACTCAAAGTACCCTTCCCAAATCATCCAGGGACCGACAGAGAGATAGGCGCTGTCTATAATCGCTATAGAAGCATCATCATCCCCTTTTGTGTAATATCTATCTGCGATACTCCATGATCCTCCCCCGAAACTCATCATCATTCCAGAGGGATCCTCAGCAACCCAGCCAGAGGGTGGATCTGGCAAAAAGGGTATTAACTTGTCAAAATGTACTAACTGAGCAGTGCCAGGTTCAGGCTGAGCTTCTTCCGTAGAAGGTGTTGTATCTTCTTGTTGTGTTTCCTCTGGAGGAGGCGTTATGTCTTCTTGTTGAGTTTCTTCCGCAGAAGGTGTTGCGTCTTCTTGTGCCCCCCCACATCCACTTACGAGCATAACTCCAATTAGCAGCACTGCTAAAAATAGCAGCAGCACCAAGTTTTTTTTATTCATTTTAAGCATAACCTACAACCTCCTCAATTATGTTTGGGGGTTTCCGCCCCAGAATAATTCTTGTATTTCCCCACACTCCCCCATAACATGATAATAACACAAAATTTTCAAAAAGTATAGAAGATAGAGCAAAGCA
>CAZLTH010000159.1:0-4623 GCA_964562355.1 uncultured Syntrophomonadaceae bacterium
TAACTGGTAACTGGTAACTGGTAAATAAATCACCGGTGAATTTTAGCCGGGCTTAGGAGGGAAAACCATGGAAGAAAAGACAAATGGTTGGGCTGCGCACTTCAAAGATCATAAGTTTACGCACCAGCGGCGGTTGATTCTGGAGGTTTTTGAGGAAAACAAGGATGAACATCTAAGCGCTGATGACATTTTTAATTTGGTACGGAAAAAGGACAAAGAAATAGGGCTGGCTACAGTGTATCGTTCTCTTGATCTTTTACGAGAGTTGGGATTGATTCACAAGGGGCATTTTGGAGACGGAAGAAGTAGATATGAAATTGCTTTGCCGCAGCAGGATGGGCACCAACATCATCACCTAGTTTGTCTTAAATGCCGCAAGATTCTTGAAGTCAAAGAAGATCTTTTGCATCAATTGGAAGATTTGATTACCAAAGAAAATAAGTTCAAAATTGTAGATCATAAGCTGCAATTTTATGGTTATTGCCGTGATTGTCGAGAATAAAGAAAAGAGAAACGATCTTCTCTTGGCAGATAAGGAAGAAAAGGTAGCGGAGATTTTGAAAAATCTGGACAAGGTTTTGATTGCTTTCTCCGGGGGAACAGACAGCACTTATCTATTAAAAAAATCTATGGAGGTACTGGGTAGAGATAATGTTTTTGCAGTTACTGCTTTTTCCGAAATTCACCCGGCGAAAGAGCTGGCAGAAGCAAAGGTGCTGGCTTCAAATATAGGGGCTCATCACTTGGTTGTCTCTACTTCTGAATTAACCCGGGAAAACTTCACTCTAAATCCTCGTGAGCGTTGTTACTTTTGCAAAAAGGAACTTTTTGGCTTGTTGCAGGAGATAGCCTGCCGGGAGGGGTTTCACCAGGTGATAGACGGGGCAAACTTTGATGATTTGCAAGATTACCGCCCCGGTTCTAGGGCAGCAGTAGAATTGGGGATAAGAAGCCCTTTGCAGGAAGCTGCCATGAGCAAAGAAGATGTTCGTAGGGCCTCCTATCATTTAGGAGTACCTACTTGGTCTAAGGCAGCCCAGGCCTGTTTGGCTACCCGGTTTCCATACGGACAGAAGATTACTAGAGAAAAATTGCGGCAGGTTGAGGATGCAGAAGAATTTTTGCAAAATCTGGGGTTTACCCAGATCAGGGTGCGTCACCATGGTTCTGTGGCTCGCCTAGAAGTCTTGCCAGAAGAACAAGAAAAAGCTTTGACCAAAGCAGCAGAAATTTATGCTGCTTTTAAAAAGGCAGGCTTTACCTATGCTGCCCTAGATTTGTCCGGCTACAGGCAGGGTAGCATGAACGAGTGAAAACCCGGATATCTATAGTTTCATTACCTTAGCCTGACCGTCAATGACCAGTGTTCCTTCTTGGTTGCTAACGGTGGTTTTAAGTGTAATGATTTTTTTGTCCTCTCTTTTCGCTGTTACTTCTACTTCTGCGGTAAGGGTGTCTCCAATAAAGACCGGGGCGACAAATTTTACCTCCTGGGAGAGGTAGATGGTGTTGGCGCCCGGCAGTTGCGTTCCTACTACCGTTGAAATCAAGGAAGCAGAAAGCATACCGTGTGCTAGGCGCTTCTTAAAACGGCTCTGACCGGCGAAGACGGCATTAACATGAAGAGGGTTGAAGTCCCCCGTTATGCCGGCAAAGCTGTAAACATCCACCTCTCCTATAGTTTTGCTAAAACTGGCTTTATCACCAACCATGATCTCTTCAAAAGATCTATCAATCATCCTTATAACCATTCCTTTCGCTTCGCCCAAGGCACAAAACGTAATGAAATACCGACCTTGAGGCTAGTAACTCGGCATAAGTTATTACGCTTGCGGTTTCTATAACACGGCAAACTAACATCTGCATGCGGGGTATCCGCCAGCGGCCGTTAACATCGCCTTTTACATAACCGCTGGCTGTGTCCTCCGCTTCCATACTATCCGTTGCCGTGATATAGTCACCGTTTACATACTATCCGTTCTGCCTGTGCCTGCCTGTATCGTACCTAACGGCAGACAGGCGTTACACTTACGCAGACAGGTGCCGTATTACTAATATCGTTTTTTAGTTCTTTTGAACTTAATTTTTCACTTTTAGTTTCTTCCAGACTTTCGCCTCCAGTTTTGTTTTCTCAACTTTTTATGTCATTTTCTGCACTATCTTTTTATATTCCTTCTAAAAATAATAATCCCTTTAATAGGTTCTTTTTTTGCTTTATGCATACTTATTTGCATATTTTTATTTGGGCGATGGTAATAATATTTTCATAAAGATATTCATATAATGTAATGAAATGCAAGGAAGTGAAAAAATGGCAAAAAACTGGAGAGAGCGATTACAGTGGTTGCTGGGAAAAACAGAGGATGGCAGCGAGCAGAAAGTGTGGCAAACAGAACGACCTCATGTCGCAGAAGAGAGAGAGAAAGAAGAGGAGTTGAAAATAGCGATAGAAAAAACTCGCAGAGAGCTACTGTCCTCCCGCTCTTTTTTTGATAATGTATTGGATCCTGACATGATTGACCATGCCATTTATGCTTTGCAGGCGACAGAAAAGAAATATACCTATCTTTTAAAAGATGCTCGGGGAAAGGGGCTTCAATTATCGATTAATGAAACTTTGCGTAAAAACATTATGAGGGCAGAGGATGATAATGGAAATTGATCTAAATGTTATTTTGGCAATTGCTTTTGGGGGTATGGGTTTTTATTTAGTAGCACGTCTTTTGGTGTATCCTTTAAAGATAGCAGCTAAAATTATCATGGGTTCTTTGTCGGGAGCAGTTTTTCTGATAGTTTTTAATTTTCTGGGAGGATTTGTAGGGCTGAGCATAGGAGTAAACATATTTACGGTTTTAACCGTAGGATTTTTGGGAGTTCCAGGTTTGTTAACCCTTCTTATTATCCGCAATATACTTGTCTGATGTAATATGGTTTACAGTTTACAGTTTACAGTTGACAGGAGTTACGAAGGTTCTGGGTTCGGGGTTCAAGGTTCGAGGAGTAAGCCGCATTCCCTTGGTTACCTTTCCAACCTTCCAACTTTTTTAACTGGTAAAATACAAGTTAGTTGCCTTCGTGAGCATTAATGTTAAAAGTTGTTTTTTATTCCTCTGTCTATGATATAATGGATTTAACAGGAGGAAGCAAAAAGTGGACAAGTTTAAAAATGTTCTGGATCAAAAGGGTTGGCAAGTTTTAGCTGCTATAGGTAAAACTTCTTTATCTGGTGATTTTTACTTGGCTGGAGGTACAGGATTGGCCTTGCAGCTGGGGCATCGTAAATCATATGATTTAGATTTTTTCAGGAAAGATCTGGTTGAAGAGATTCCGCTGTCTAGGATTGAAGAGATAATTCACCGTGAATTTCGTCTAGGAGAAGCACGGTTGGTACAGCGCGAGATAGACCAGATGACCTGGAATATCCTTGGCACCAAGATAACCTTTCTTGCCTATCCATTTTCTTTACTTGAGCCGTGTGCGACCGTTGTGGGGATGGACGAGGGAAAGCGTGGCGTTTCCCTAGCGACAGCACGAGAGATTGCACTGATGAAAGCTTATGCTATTGGGCGGCGAGCAACCTTTCGGGACTATGTGGATATGTATTTTATTTTGAGATTAGGAGTGACCTCCTTGGAATATATTCTGAAACATGCGCCGAATAAATTTGTATTTAGGGGAGAGAAATTGTTTTCGCCAAGACTTTTTCTGGAACAACTGGTTTATACCAAAGATATCCCTGACCGGGAGCAAGCTTTGCAGATGATTCTTGGGAAGACTGTTTCTGCCGAAAATCTGGAACTTTTTCTACAAAAAGAGGTTCAACGGATTGTAAAATCTCTGGGAAGTTTAAAAAAGGTCAGTGACCGGGGGGAGAGAAATTGATGCTATTACCTGCCTCTTTTAGACAACTTTTTCGCAATTATCGTTTTGAAACACTTTCTCCTGATAGGGCTTCTGAAATGATTATTCGAACCACCCTAGGTTATGGAACTTGGGAACAAATAGAATGGTTATTTGAGTATTATGGTTGTACGCAAGTGCGGGCTGTTTTTTTGGATGACTTGTATGGGAGACAGGAGTTGCCAGAACCAACACGAAGACTTTGGAGACTGGCTTTTTTGGATGAAGAATCTAGGGAGCCGGAGTTTGACCCTCTGGCTCGTTGGCGTTGCCAGCGGAATTAGAGGTTGGACGGAGGGATTTTATGAGCGAAAATAGTTTTTGCGTGATTACTTTTTATTCAACGCACTTAGCCCTAAAATTTGCCAAGATATTAAAAGATAATGGTTTGCAGACGAGGTTAATTCCTGTTCCCCGCTCCATAAGTTCTTCCTGCGGTATTGCCGGCAAGGTTGAGGAGGAACAATTGACGGCTGTTAAGCAGTTATGTAAGACCTGCAAAATTGAGTATGAGCAGATTTACCGACTCTATAAAGATAGCCCTAAGAAGGTAGAAATAATAGCTAAGGTAATGGTAAAAACAATAAATTGAAGGCTGTATATTGCAGGAAGCTCCACATGAATTTTAGAAACAAGGTAAAGTCTGAAAGAAATGAAAAGTGAAAAATGAAAAATGAAAAGTAGGGGGGTATCCGTCGTTATCCTTTTGCGGAGGCGGACTTA
>CAZLTH010000160.1:0-4618 GCA_964562355.1 uncultured Syntrophomonadaceae bacterium
TGGCAGGAGTAATTGTGCATATCTGATTTGAGTCATATTTACTATCAGATATCTCTCCACGGCCATAAAAGTAATAATAGCAATTGGTAGCTGCAAACCAATTATGGTTATATAATTACGCACTAGGCTGGAAATAAACATAGATATTAAGGCAATGACAAAAGCCAACACGTATATTGCCACTACTGTAAGTATAATGTACTGCCTGAAGGTAAAATCATACCAAGATATAGGCCAGCTAAGAAGCGAGTTTATATTGCTACTCCCAAACATAGCTACATTATTCTGCGAGTATATGGCGAAAAAGCAGATTAGCTGTACTGTAGTTATTATAAAAGTAGCTAATAACCCGGCAACTATTTTCTTTTTGAATATCTCCCTCCCTATTTTAGATGAATACTGCAGATAATTTACTTTGTTTTTGATATCTTTCAAATATACTGGTGAAATCATAAATATGATGCTCAGTAATATAAGCTTACTTGCTTGCCCTATTAAATTATTATAGTTCACAAATACTACACAGGGTAGCAAGCCAAAAGTGCTACTGTTTTTTAAAATAACCTCTCTAATTCTAATTCGTTGATTATTATTTGCTTGCTTATAGCTATGAAACAAAGCGTTTTCTCTATCCTCAAAAATTCTCATAATTCTTTCTCTTTCCGGCAACTCCCAGACAAAATCTAACTGTTGCACAAAAACTACATCATTACGTAATTCCCGTAACTCCTCACTAGTGTTATCTGTCCAGTCTATATTCCTAAATTGCTCAAATGTTGTTATGCCCGCTTTTACAAAATCTTCTCTGGACTGAAAATATTTATCTGCCTCTTTTACTTGCTCATCATACCTGCTTTGGAAATGCTTAAATTCTTCTTCGTCCATATAATCACCATAATTGTATATCATTTCTATACCTATCTCATGGATATCTGTTGCAGGTCTTCCATTAGGGAAAAACTCAATATAAAAGCTTAAAAATAGCAGGTAGAACACCACGTTGATGACTATTAATATTGATATCATCTTCAAACTAAATATTTTCTTCATTTCATATAGAAGTACACTCATAAAAATCCTCCTTAAAATATATCTTGTTTATTAAATTTCCTGATACGCAAACTGGCAAATACTAAAACCAGCACAAACCACGTTGTCACCGTAATTAATTCATAATATTTGAAAGTAGTAAAAGCTCCACTTTTCATAAACCACACATGAGGATTCAAAATTAATGAAAATGGAGTAAACACAGTTGCGAAGATAATATTGCTATCCCTTGAAGCCATCTCCGGAAGCAGTAAAATTATCCCAAATATTATTACAAATAGGAAAAAGACAATATAACTATTTTTTACAAAGCTTGCTATGAGAAAAGTGATGCCGGTAAAAAGCAATGCGCAGATATATATAAGCCCCACACTCCAGAGCAAGTATTGTAAAAACGACATGTTCCACCATGAAAGGAAATTAATAGGTGGTTCCGAATTAAAGTAACTGCTGATAGGGACGTGCCAAAGCCCGGTGTAGTCAAATACAATAAAATACACACCCAGCCCAACAGCTATAATAATTGTCAATACGAACATATCCACAACCAGGGACGCATATAATTTGTCTAAAATCAGCTTTCTGCCTCTCTTCGTTGAGTAGGCAAGTAACTGTGTCTTATTATCAAATTCGTAATTAGACAAATATGCTGTAATAAGTACTACCAGCACCATTATCTCAAAAATAAAAAGTCTAAATAATCTTCTAAACAAGAAGGAATGCATTCTATAACGACTTCCCAAAAAAAATAAATTTCTATGCTCTTCATTTTCCACCAATTGCTCAAACCTTTTTTCAAACTCTCTATACACATTTCTTACAGTATCGGCAGCCTTACCACCAAACCCATAGCGGCGTATTTCAGATTCAGCGATTTCCATAATATCAATTTCTTCAAAGGCGGCGATACCACTACCCGTAACTTCATAGTAGTACATCGCCACGACTCGTAAATCTTCTATAAAAGCCCTTTCTTCTTCACTATAAATAGCTCTGTAGTCAGCAGTGTGAAAATAGAGCTGCTCCCTATGCTCCTTAAAGAAATCTGCTATGCTCGTATAGGTTCTAGATGTATTTTCATACGTTATTTTATTCAGCTTAAGCAATTGCTCGTTATAATAATTTTGAAAATCACGTATCATCTCCTCATCTATTTCATGCCCGAGCTTGCTGACAATCCTATTTAAGATTGGAAGTTCATCGTTAATATGTGTATTCTCAAGTACAATAAAAATATTTAAACATATACTTGCCAGCACTAGGGCAATTATTATCGGAGAAGTTACAGCCTTTTTAAACTCGTATGTTCTAATAGACATAATCTTTTATTCCTTTTCTATCAGGTCATCATTGTATACATGTAGAAATACATCTTCTACGCTTGGATGAACGGGTTCCCATGTATTATCAATGACTTCCTCGCCTATAAATCTCATTTTCATTTTATCACCTTCTTGTTTTTCAGATAGTGAAAAATATTTTTGTCGAAAGCTTACAGTCTCCTCAAAATCAATCTTGGTTTCATATACCCTTCCCGCAAGTAGCTGGCACGTATCTTTGACCGTTTTTTGGGCGAGTATTTTCTTGTTTTTTATCATAATAATCTCATTAGCAATAGATTCAACATCCGCTACAATATGAGTAGAGAGAATCACTATTTTTTCTCTAGATAATTCTGTGAGCAGGTTTCTGAATTTCACACGTTCTTTTGGGTCTAATCCAGCAGTAGGCTCGTCAAGGATAAGAATCTCTGTGTCATTGAGCATTGCTTGGGCTATCCCCACTCGTTGAATCATTCCTCCTGAAAACTTTTTCATCTTTTTATCCGCCACCATCTCAAGCCCAACTAGTTCTATGAGGTTATTTATCCTGTCCTTAGCTGTTTTATGCTCAATGCCTTTTAGCGCAGATAGATAAAAAAGAAATTGTCTCGGGCTATTATTTTTGTAATAGCCAAATTCCTGCGGTAAATAACCCAGTATGTCTCTGTAACTGGCACCCATTTTAAATATGTCCGTGCCTTTGTAATATATCTCTCCTTTAGTCGGATAAAGTAACGTCGTCAGCATCTTAATTAAGGTAGTCTTACCTGCTCCGTTTGGCGCTAGAAATCCATATACTCCTTTTTTAAATTCAAGATTTATATCCTTAAGTGCGCAAAACTTGCCGTAATTTTTACTAACATTATTTACTATTAACATTTTAAATCACTCCTTAAAATCCTATAGGGCTTGTGATGGAATAAACTATGCAATATTGCGAAGGATTTTCGTTCATAACCAAGGCGTGGAAATAGGCGCATAGCAGCGTTATGTAACTGTTTCCACAACGCAGGGTATGGACGAAAAGACAAGTAAGATTGTACAGGTTATTTAGGAACAAGCCCATAGTTAATAACTTGTTTCAGCCTTAGCATGTAGACATAGATACTAATAGCTGTTACTGCAAAATATACATATAGCGAAACATGAGTAAGTAGATTGCTGTAAATTTCTACCCCCAATATCCCCAACCCCACATTAACTGACAACCATCCTGCTATTATTAACTGCTTTGTCCAGCTGGAGTTAAATCTAGCTACTATAATTAAGAAAAATGCGGCGAACAAGAACAAAGACGTAACTGTAATCATAAACGCTCTTAAAAAGTCAATTCCCTGGTGTATAGAAACCGTTGCCAGTACCAATAGAGTATTAAACAAGATGCACAAAATACTAAAGACCAGCATTCTAAATGCCGATTTTTGATACATATCATATTTGCAGGTCATTTCTATTTCATAAGTGCCGTTTTGTTCCGCCCTAATAAAGGCAAAAAGCGACATAACCAAGTACATAACGGGTGCGACTGCAAATAGAAGAACATATATTACGCCGTCTTTTTCACTTCTATAGCCCATAACTAATGCCATTAAAGCAAAAAATATTAGCAGCGAAATAAAAATAAATTCCAGACCATCATAAAACAAAAACCTCAAGCCAATAGCATTGTACATGCCCTTTAAATAGGAATAAAATGATTCTTTAGGACGAACTCCTTTGGACACAATAGTATTTATTTTAACTTCCATTGTAACCTCATCCGGCATATCAAGATAAAGTTTATCTTTACTCATCTAATCTCCCTCGCATTTCCTTTCTAATTTTTTTAAGCAAGGCATAGTACCTTGTCTTGGCTGTAGATTCAGATATCTGCAATATCTCTGCTATCTCTGAAAATGTATATTCTGAGAAGAACTTTAATCTAAAAACCTGCTGTGCTGCAAAATCAAGTTTATTTACAAAACTATTAATTTGCTCAATATCTTGTCTGTTTTCGACAGTAACTGCTATATCCTGATGGTCACACAGGTTACAATCATCAATAGGCGTTACCATGTTATTGTATTTGTAGTATTTTGAGCGATAGTAATCTACTAGTCGGTAAGTTGATATTTTATATAGCCAAGTTCTAAAAGATGCTTTCCTGTCATCATAATTATTTATGGTCTGCAACATGCTTATAAAAACCTCTTGAGTCAAATCCATAGACAGTTCTTGATCAATCGTTTGCCGATAAATATATATAT
>CAZLTH010000161.1:0-4575 GCA_964562355.1 uncultured Syntrophomonadaceae bacterium
TTATTTTTTGAACTCAGCTATGGCTTCCTGACAGTTGTCCACTATTTTGAAAAGTTTAGTGAGGCCGAGGAGTTCCAAGACATTATAGACGGGTGGAATGGGGGCGACAAAAATCAGATCTCCCTTTTCATGCCGCACCCTTTTGGTCACTCCAATGAAGGCTCCAACCCCCGCACTGCTGATGTAGTCTAATTTCTGCATATCAATGACCAGCTTGCAATGTCCCTCCTCAATTAGATCGACGAGAATCTTGCGCAGGTGGGGCACCGTCTCAGCGTCCAAGGAACCCTCTGCTCTAACGATAGTGGTTAAAGCTGCCTCATCAGTGGAGGTAGAAACTTTTAATTCGCTCATCCCTGCTCACCTCCCCTCAAGTGCTTGACCATCACCATCTCGTTATATCCTCCTTCCTTATGACGGTAAGTTACCCTGTCCATTAAATTTTTTATCAGAAATACTCCCAAGCCACCATCCCGCTCCTCGACGACATACTTTTCTAAATCTGGCTCGGGCACTTTCTCCCAGGCGAAACTGCCACCCCGATCATGGAGGCTGGCGTAGAACCTATTCCCATCAAGCTTCAGTTGAATATAAATCTTCTTCCCCTTCTGGAATTGGTAGGCGTGTTCAATGATATTGGTGACTGCCTCATCTATAGCCAATTTAATTTCATCTACTTCCTCTCCACTGAGTCCCCGCTCCACGAGGAACTGAGAGACGAATCTACGCACCTTGGTTAAGTTCCTGGTATGGCTGAGGATATTCATCCCTTTCATCTCAGGACCCAACTTCATTCCCTCTCCCCCGCAAAGCACTTTCTATAATACTGAGCAACTCCTTCTCCCCCACTGGCTTCAGCAGTGTCCCCTGGGCTCCCAACTTCTTAACCTCCTCCACCATCCTCTCCGCTGGCTCCTTGGGATCGGTCATGATAATCACCTTGAGGTCAGGAACCAATCTAATGGCTTGATAAACCTGGAACCCGCTTACCGAGGGCATCATCATATCCAGAAGGACTAAGCTAAAGGAAGCACCGGCTATTTCCTCCAGGGCCTGGTGACCACTGCTAACCGTGGTCACCTGGTAGCCTTTCCTGGTCAAAATCTTCTCTATAGATGACCTTACCTCTTGGTCATCATCCACTACCAAGACCTTCTCAGGTCGGTCCACTTTTCTCTCCCTTCTTAAGTTCACCATAGTAAATGTCAATAGCCTTCTCAATGGCACTTATGGTACTCACATAAGAGACAACCCTGCATCCGGTTAGCCCTTTTATGGCCTCAGCCACCTTCGTCTCTAAGGATTGGCGGTGGCCACGGTGAGGAGGTTGCCGATCTTATCAACGGGAAGCAGAAGATATTTTCTGGCTACCGCTTCTGGGATTATCTTTATCGCCTCCGGGTTCATCTCGTAATTAGCTAAGGGTAGATAAGGACAACTGTACTTCTCTACAAAGTGTCCAGTCAATCCTTCTTCAGAGAGGTAACCCAGGTCAATCAGGATCTTGCCTAAGAGTCCCCCTTTCTGCCTCTCTATCTCCAAGGCCTGTTTAAGCTGGCTCTTGGTAATTATTCCTTCTCTGAGCAGACTTTCTCCAATCCTCTTACCGGTCATTTATATATAGTTACTCTATCTCTTAAACCATCTGTCATTGATATGGCCATCTCCCCGCTATCATCCTCATGGACGATTATTGTCTCAACGCCCTCCAGGCGGCTGGCTAATTTTAACCCCCTCTCCGACCCGAGGACGAAGAGAGCGGTGGCCAAGGCATCCGCCCTCATGGCCTCTCTGGCAATAACAGTTACACTTAATGTGCTCTGCGCTGGTCTTCCAGTGGCCGGATTAATAATATGGCAAAATCGCTTCCCCTGCAAGATAAAATATTTCTGGTAGTCACCGGAAGTGGCCACGGCTCCATCTCGGACTTTAATTAGCCCCAATACCTCTCCTTCCTTACGAGGATGCTTCAGGCCCACCCGCCAGAAGTCCCGTTCAAGTGGCTTACCCAAAAAATATAGGTCGCCCCCGGCATTGACGATAGCCCGGCTTATCCCATTTTCCCTGAGCACCCCTATCGCCCTATCCACCCCATAGCCTTTGGCCACCCCCCCAAATCAATCTTCATTCCTTCCTTCTCAAACCTTATTGTTCCTTCCTCCTCATTGAGGGAAATGCGGCCGTAATTAACCAACTCTCGAGCCTCTCTCAACTCTTCCTCCGAAGGCAAATGTCCCTCTCTCTTAGAGAAATCCCAGAGTTCCATTAGAGGAGAGATAGTGATGTCAAAAGCTCCATCAGTAAGTTCTCCTATTCTAATGGATTCCCGGATGACCCTTAAGGTATCCTCACTCACCTTCACCGGTCCCTTAGCTCCTTCCCGGTTTAAAATAGATATTTCACTTCCCTCCCTATACTTACTCATTAAGTTCTCTATTCTCTCTATTTCTTTAAAGGCCAACTCTATAGCTTCTCTGGCCTCAGCTTTTTCTTTGCCCTTAACGGTGATCTGGACTGTCGTTCCCAACAGGAACCTGGTCTCTCTTATGGGTGGCTTCTGGCAACCAGCAAGAAAAAACCCACACCACAGAGCACATAGAACGTAACAGAGAACACCGAGATAATTTTTTCTCTGTGGCCCCCGCCTGCCAAAGCAAAGCGGCGGGCAGGTCTGTGGTTTATGATTCCTCATTGTAACCTCTGAGGATGAGTCCAGTAGATTGGAAAAGCTTAGACTTATAATGTTCCCGAACCACGCTGTCCAGCTCTTTTCCCTGTCTGCCCCTTCGGAACTTTGATATCTCTACCATGGACTTCACTATGCCATCTCCCCAATTCACTCCATTACTCTATCACAAAGTCATCTGTAAAGCAAAGGTATTTTAGTCTGAAAGTTCTTGTCTCCCATAGCCACTCTGTGGTAAGATATAGGACGTCATAAAAGTGCCGCCCTTGATTATAGGCTGGAACGAGTTTCGTGAGAGCGTGGTAAGATAGGTAGGGAGTAGGTAATGAGCCTGAAGGTCTATAATACGCTTACCCGCACAAAAGAGGAGTTCCTTCCCTTAGAGGAAGGGGAGGTGGGGATGTATGTCTGTGGGGTGACTGCTTACGATGAATGCCATCTGGGACATGCCCGGGCCTATGTAGCTTTTGATGTCATCCGACGTTATTTAGAATATAAAGGCTATCAGGTCAACCATATTCAGAACTTCACCGATGTAGATGATAAGATAATCGCCAGAGCCAGGAAAATGAGGGAGAAGAGTTCAGAGAAAGACTTGAAGGAACTCTGCAAAGAGGTCGCTGAGAAGTACACCATGGAGTATTTTGAGCATATGGATAAACTGACTGTTAAGAGGGCAACTCAATATCCCAGAGCAACCGAGCATATCGGGGAGATGATAAAGCTTACCGAGGGGCTTATCAGGAAGGGATATGGCTATCAGGTAGATGGAGATGTCTTTTTTGAGATAGGAAAGTTTAAGGACTATGGGAAGCTTTCTCAGAGGAAACTTGAGGAGATGAGGGCAGGCGTTAGGGTGGAGATGGATGAACGAAAGCGAAGTCCCTTAGACTTTGCCCTCTGGAAGCGTTCTAAGGAGGATGAACCTTCCTGGGATAGTCCCTGGGGGAGAGGCAGACCGGGCTGGCACATAGAATGTTCAGCTATGTCCATGAAATACCTGGGGGAGAGTTTTGATATCCACGCTGGAGGTCAGGACCTCATCTTCCCCCATCACGAGAATGAGATTGCTCAGTCTGAAGGCTATACGGGAAAACCATTTGTCAGGTATTGGCTGCACAACGGTTTCGTTACCATAAATCGGGAGAAGATGTCCAAGTCCCTGGGAAACTTTTTCACCCTCAGAGAGATATTTGAGAAGTATGACTCCCGGGTGGTGAGATTGTTTTTCCTCTCCACTCACTACCGTAAGCCGATAGATTTCAGTGATGATAAACTGGCTAAGGCCAAGGCCGGGCTGGAAAGGATAGAGAACTGCCTGCGGGAAGTGGAAAGGAAGGAACTTAGGGAACCTGCGGCGCGGACTTATAGGGGTTCGATTTATCGAACCCGCTTCGAGGAAGCTATGGATGATGACTTTAATACAGCCGCCGCCCTGGGAGTAATCTTTGATTTAGTGTCCAGGGTTAACAGTTGCTTAGAGAAAGGGGACCTATCTTCAGTGTCCAAGGCGGCTCCCGAGTTAAGGGATTTTTGCCAGGTCCTGGGATTGAGCCTTGAGAGCGGCCAGGAGGTAAGATTAGAAGAGGACTTAGTGAAACTAATCAAGGAGAGGGAAAAAGCTCGCCAAAAGAAAGATTGGGCCAGAGCCGATGCTATCCGGACTAAACTCAGGGAAGAAGGGATTATCCTGGAAGACCGTCCGCAAGGAGCCACCTGGCGCCGAGCAGAATAATATGGGGCTCATTCGACCTGGGAAGGCTTTACCTGACTATTATTTTGCTTTCTCTCTCTCAACTATGATGAGATCTCTCATACCTTTGCTTTCCGTCTTTATGAGTTCACCAAGCTTGTCACCCATCTCCTGTATAAGTTGACTCAGCTTGTCA
>CAZLTH010000162.1:0-1193 GCA_964562355.1 uncultured Syntrophomonadaceae bacterium
TTTTCACTTTTCATTTTTCACTTTTCACTTCTTGCAGACTTCCTCCTTGAGACCCTTTACCGCCAAGGTAGACAAGGATTTCATTAAATCACGTTTATAGCCCGGCCCGGCATTTTCTTGTAGTATCTTTTGACCAGAAATCTCCATTTTGCCGGTCAGTTCCGCAATAGAGCCGCCACATTGTTCCACCAGTGTACCCATTTTGGTAATGGCCTGTTCCAAAAAATTCTCCGGAACAGCAGCCGTATTGATTTCTTCCAAAGCTAAAACCGGCCACCGCCACGCACCGGGAATTTGCGTATCTCTAATCATCGCCAATCTCTGTCCCAGTGCCTGGTAATGTACGGTCATCGTTTCTAAGAACCCCGGCAGAATAGTAAATATTACTACTGTACGTGGAATACTGCTCATCACACAAGCGTCTACCAAATGTCGCAACAAGAGTGCCGAAAAAATCTGTTTCCTAGTAGGTTTTTTTCTATTGGGTTGCAACGTCCTTTCGTTTTCATCAAACAAAAGCATAAATCCGGGTATGCCAAGTAGCTGCAAAGCTTCAATAACAGTCTTTAGTATTATCTCAGCATTACGCTGGTTTAGTGGACTTTTTACCCCTTTTATACCAGCTTTTTTAAGGTTCGCAACAGTGACTTTCCCCCCCTCAAGATAAATCTTCAGATAATGCCTAGCATCATCTCCCATATCATCTAGCTGCAAGGCTTGCAGCATGGCATTTTTAAATCCCGGGTGCGGCAGGAAAGCACTTTTCATCTCGTCAAGTCTAGTTATCTCTGATCTGCCCAGCACTTCCAAAATCTTGGGCAAAGAACGGATTTTCTCTCGTTTGATAATTACTGTCATGTTAGCTAGTATATAGCCAATTATGGACTGCCAATTCTCAAGTCCCAAGTCAGAAGAGAGGTCAGTACGAACAACTACCATCCCTTCTCTTAAAGCCATTTGCTGCAAAAGTTCCAGCAGGTGGGTCTTCCCAGACCCGTAAGGTCCTTCAAAAAAGCGACAGGTTGACCCTCCGGAAGCTATCAAGCCATGGATAATTTCATTTTGAAAGAAGTCCAGATACCCCTCGTTTCCTACATCTAGCAGTGATGCACAGTAACTAGCGGGTTCACCATGCATGGCTACATTCTCAAGGGCGTTGATAATATTGTCTTTTCGCTCATAGCTAATTTCCG
>CAZLTH010000162.1:1293-4563 GCA_964562355.1 uncultured Syntrophomonadaceae bacterium
CTAGGCTCCTGACACCGAGCAGGCATAACACATAACTTTATATTCGTTATGGGCTTCCAGACCATTGATGACATAACCATTTCCCTTGTTGACCTCAGTCATGCTTCCCGTTTCTAGTGCCAATCTTTTTTCTATTTCTATCTCCTGTGCTAACAACCTGTACAAATCAAGATTATATAAAAATGTCCACTTGGGAAAATCAGCAAATTGAACAATTTTGCGGTGGAGCGATCTCCCTGCTATTTTTTGTCTCACTAGGACTATGCGCAACTCTCTATAAAAATCTGTAAGTGATACCCTTTCAGCTTTTCTTTTACGTACATTTTTCTTCCGGGCTTCCAAGTAGGCTTCCCAGAAAACCTGCGCCAGCATCTCTTCAGGAATAGCCGCCTTTTTCAACATATTCAAGGATTTTTCTTCTATCTTTTCAATATCCTCAACCGTGGCAATTGACTTCCCCTTAATTAATTGTTCGTGATTATACCAGAAACTAACCCGACCAAATTCTCTCTCAACCTGCATTTCCAGCGGACCTATACGCCAACCAGAGTTGACTTCTCGCAGTAACTTCCCGGAATCCCTGACCCTTTGTATATACCCGGTTTCTAGACGCCTAAAATTATCAATCCTATCTTGGCGGGCAACAGCCAAAACAGATTGTGCTCTTACTTGAAACTCTTCCGTTACCGCAGCCATATCTGCAGCAGTAGGCATAGAGTCAAGTGCCCGGTTCAGTTTGCCTAATACCTCAACTTCACTTACTTTTACCTTAATAAAAGTGTTAAAGGTTCTAATTATGGTTTTTGCCTCTTTTTTCAGGTCTTTTATGGCCTGAACTTCATCAAACTTGTTCTGCTGGTCCACAACCAACACCGCCTTCCGTAAGTAGTTCTTCTAGGGAAATCTTTTTCTTACAATAATAGCTTTCGAACATTAATCTCCGAGATATATTCTTGAAGTTCTTCTTTTAATTGCTGATTTCCTGCCTAGATAGCAATGTTTCTATGTTTTGCAGCCATTAAACTCAAATAACAACCCTATATCGCTCATATGTTGACTCTAGAATCAACTTTGTCAATTGTTGCGACCTGAGAACTTTTGTTCCTGTTTAGCCCAGTACTCTTGAGGAGTTATAATTTCTGGTAATTCAACATCCACATCTTGAAAATCCTTATCTCCAGTTATAAATATATCTACATTTCCAATTATTGCAGAAACTAATATTGGAAGATCTTTAGAATCTCTGATACTTGGATATTTACTCTTGTTAAATTTCTTTGGTGTATAGATTAATTCGTATGTTAATTCTGAAAGAAATTCTTCAAGATATTTTGTCTTATTTTCAAACTTTCGTTCAAATACAATGTGCACTTCCTCTATAATGTGTGAACACATTATTAAATCATGTTTTCCTGTTATATCCCAAATTAGTAATGATAGTTTGGAATTAGGAAATAATATTGCCGATACTAATACGTTTGTATCAATCATTATTCTCATATTTTGTCTCCCATAATTCTTTTCTAATATCATTTACTAATTTATTAACATCTTCTTCAGAATTAATTCCAACTTTTTTTGCTTCATAAATCATTTGTTTTTGTATATTCTTTAGAGCTACCACAGATGAATTAGCAAAAATTATTCTTCCATCTTCTTCAAGAAAAATCACCTTGTCCCCTGGTCTCAAATTTAATTTTTCTCTTATGTCCTTGGGTATAGTTATTTGACCTTTTGTCGTTACACGTGCTAATTCCATAATAACATCACTCCCTACAATGATTCCCTTACTTTTCTTACATTCTTATTATACGTCAATATATGCTCGCCAGGCTCATAAACAAGTTTATCAATTATTGAGACCTTAGACCTTTTGTTGCCTTTCGGAATAGTTAAAGTTTTTTCATATACCGTTTGAGATCATCATAGAAGTTTTCATGGGTACCTGCAAGGATAACGACAACGGCTTCATCTTTTTCTTCAAGTATGGCATAGGCAAGTTCATAATTTGTTTTATTATAGAAAATATCATATGAGTAAACTCCGGAAAGATCGCCCATTTTTGGATTACCAATATAGGGATTTATCAGTATTTCATCAACAACATTTTGGAAGGCTAGCTTAAGTGGCTTTTCTTTGAGCTTTTTTAGGAAACGAGCGGCAGGAGGTAAAACAACAAGTCTATACATTATTTGTCCTCCGCACCAAATACATCCTCATAGGTGGAAGCCTGTGTTTTGCCGACTGCAGCAAGATGTGCTTCATCAAGCAAACGCTCTACAGCAGGGCGAATTTGACGGCGAGTCTCTTTGAACTTGGCAAGAAGTTCCTGCCCGGAAAATCCCTGGGAGATTAAATCAGCAAGAATTTGTTCATCAAGTTCTCCACCACCCTCCCGTATGGGACGGATAACTATAGCATTGTTTTGGACATAACACTCAACTTCCTTTTGAACGCCAATTATATTAAAAAACTCAACAGGAATGGTTATTTGACGTTTCTGAGATACAGAAATACGTTTTTTGAATGTGGGACTACCTTCCCTTTGCACAACTTGCCTCATATAAACGCTCACTCTCCCTCTTAAATACGTCAAGTGTAAACTGGATATGAAAAGTTTATCTGAATCTATTTTAACAAAGAAACGAAAAAACATCAAGCATAGAGGCTCTTCGGATTGTGTCAAGAAACTATAAAAATCTTCAGCGCTGCCCTGCTTCGAAGAATTGACGAGGACTAGGGCTTGGCTGTATAATAGTGGTAGTTTCCGGGAAGGTTCCCACAAGATGTTTCTCCAACTGCATTGTATGCAGTCTTTCTGCATAATGCAAATCCACAGGAAGGATGTTATCATGACAACAATTATTGTTCAACTTGATGATTCCAAAGCTGCTTTGCTTCACGAGAAGGCAAAGAAATATGGTCTCCCGCTGGACCAATTTATAACAGCATCTATTGAAGATCTCGTCACACAGCCAGAACCGGAATTCGATGCAGCAATACGCAAAGTTTTATCCAAGAACAAAGAACTGTATAAACGACTGGCGTAATGAGATATCTTTCCCTCTTGGAGATCCTTGATTTGCATGAACGAGTAATCGACATCTCCGGTGGCACCAAAGGAATTCGAGATGTCCGACTCCTTGAGCCTTAAAATCTTGACCTAGTATCGAGGAATTTACAAAGTCAAACTATCTCAAATACAATTATAATTAGTCGGGCATAAAAAGGCAAATATTTCTTGTCATCATTTGTCATAAAACGTGCGTT
>CAZLTH010000163.1:0-1989 GCA_964562355.1 uncultured Syntrophomonadaceae bacterium
TGCTTACAGTCGTTTGAAGCTGGAAACAGGTGTTCATCGCGTGCAAAGAATACCTGCGACCGACTCAGGCGGCAGGATTCATACCTCTACGGCTACGGTTGCGGTTTTGCCCGAGGCAGAAGAGGTAGATATTGAAGTCAACTCCAATGATTTACGAGTAGATACTTTTTGCTCTACAGGTCCAGGGGGGCAAAGCGTCAATACCACTCGTTCAGCGATACGTATTACCCATATACCCACAGGGGTAGTAGTTTCTTGCCAAGATGAAAAATCCCAGTTAAAGAACAAAAACAAAGCTCTGCGTGTTTTAAGGTCAAGGCTTTTAGAGATAGCCATGCAGGAACAGGAAGCAGAAACAGCGCAAGATCGTAAAAGCCAAGTGGGAACAGGCGACAGAAGCGAACGTATTCGCACCTATAATTACCCTCAGAACAGGGTAACTGATCACAGGATAGGATTAACCTTGCATAAACTGGAAGCAGTTTTAGATGGCGAGATCAATGAAATCATAGATGCTCTGATCACCCACGCACAGACAAAATTTATGTCGGCTACAAGATAAGGAAAAGCAAACCACTGGGGACGGTTCCCGCTGACACTCTAAGAAGTCCTCCTAACTTCCAGCCTCTCATTTCTTGTTCAAACCCTAATTTTCTTGCACTAGGGTTGTCGTGTTGTTGAGCGTGTCAAAAAAGAACCGTCCCCAGTGGTTTATTTTCCCAAGCCAGGAGGGAGTTGCGTGTCAAAAAAGAACCGTCCCCAGTTGTCCGCTCTAAATATTCGAGGAGCCTTAGCTAGGGCTTCTTTGTTGCTTAAAGATAAGTCTAGTACCCCCTCTCTGGATGCCCGAGTTCTTTTAACCCATATTTTAAAAAAAGACGAAGCTTTTTTATATGCTTATGTAGAAAGACAGCTTATCCTCGGGGAGCAGAAAGAGTTTTTTGACTGGATCAAGCGGCGAGCAATGGGGGAGCCGGTGGCTTATATACTCAAAACAAAAGAATTCATGAGCCTGGATTTTCTGGTTACTCCCGCTGTGCTTATTCCTCGTCCGGAAACAGAAATACTGGTAGAAGCAGTGCTAAAAATCTTGACAGCAAAATTTTCCCGGCAGGAAACAGTAGAAATTTTGGATATTGGCACCGGTAGCGGCGCCATCGCTTTGAGTTTGGCTCATTATTTCCCTGCTGCCCGGGTGACAGCTAGCGATATTTCTCCTGCCGCTCTGACTGTAGCTAGGGAAAATGCTCGCTGCTTGGGTCTTAATTCTCGGGTCAATTTTCGGCAGAGCGACCTGCTAGCTTATTTTTCCCCACCCCGGCCGCTCTTTGATTGTATAGTTTCTAACCCTCCCTATATAGCCGAAAAAGAGTTGCCCTCCCTCTCCCCGGAAATCAGCAAATTCGAACCGTTAACAGCTCTAAACGGCGGAGAAGACGGCCTAGATTTTTACAATCGCTTTTTCCCAGCAGCCTTCAAACTTCTTAAAAACAAAGGGTTTATAGCACTAGAAATAGGCCAAGGACAATCCACACAAGTAACCTCCCTTTTCCCCCACCCTTGGAAAACAGAAATCATAAAAGACTACGCCGGTATCGACAGGGTAATCACTGGGGACGGTTTTTTGGCACGAACATAAATGGGATGGAAAATCATTTTCATTTCTCTTCTCAAAACCGAACCACAGATGAACACAGATGAACACAGATGAACACGGATAAGGACGAATAGGGACGGATCCGCTCTCCCCGGCTTCCCCGTTGTTTCCCCGTCACCTCAACCACTGTAAACTGTCAACTGTAAACTGTGAACTACCCCTCGTTTCCACCCCCGTCCAACCCATTCGACTGAGTTTACCCTGAGCGTAGTCGAATGGGCTCAGGGCAGGCCTCCAACTTCGCTCGGACTCCTGACTCGGCTGTCGCCGTCTTCAGGACTCGTTCGACACCTCCTAGGCGTCTCACCACCTCCAACATCCCACTTCCCACC
>CAZLTH010000163.1:2089-4559 GCA_964562355.1 uncultured Syntrophomonadaceae bacterium
CTCCAACTTCACAGGCTTTTGCCGGTAGAAGTTATTGTCAACCGACCGTGTTTGACTCCTTTTACACTTACAAGTTTTTCAGCCACACTTTTGGCATCGCCGGCTCTACCTTTGACTACCAGAACTTCTAGGCAGTTATTATGGTCTAGGTGCACATGAGTAGTAGTAAGGATGAGCTGATGATAATCATGTTGCAGTTCTGTCAATAAAGAAGAAAGTCCTTTGACATGATGGTCAAAAACTAAAGTTATCGTGCCAGCCACCTCTTCATCTTCCGATTGCCATGATTCTTCTACCAGTTCATTTCTGATCAAGTCTCGGATAGCTTCAGAACGGTTCTTGTATCCTTTGCGATTAATCATTTTATCAAATTGCTGCAGTAAAGATTCTGACATGGATATGCCGAAACGGGTTAGCTTGGACATAGGAATCCCCCTCCCTTTTTGTTTCAATATACTTAATTCTTCTTTCTTCTTCTTTGTAAATCCTTTATTGTAGTTTAGTAACTATCTGGGTACCGTGAACCCTTGCCTTTTGAACCTAAATATTTGTATCTTTTCCAAAAGCGTGACTAAAAAGAAATTAAATGGCAATACTAGGTATCAAAGGAAACTTAAGGAGATGAAGAAAATGTTTGCAAAGAAAATTCAGATTAGTGGGGTAGATACCAGCAAATTGCCTATGTTAACCAAAAAAGAAATTTTTCATCTTTTTTATCAATTGCAGAGAGAAGGAAAAGAAGAAGCAAGGGAAAAGCTGGTGTGTGGGAATTTACGATTGGTGCTAAGTGTCTTGCAGCGGTTCAGTAACCGGGGGGAATATATGGATGACATTTTTCAGATAGGATGTGTTGGGTTGGTGAAAGCAATAGATAATTTTGACCCGGGACAAGGCGTGTATTTTTCCACTTATGCTGTGCCTATGATTATTGGTGAAATCAAACGTTACCTGCGAGACAATGATTCATTAAGAGTAAGCCGTTCTTTAAAATTATTGGCACAGAAAGCGCAACATCTTAGAGAAAAGTTCATGAACGAAAAATTTCGGGAGCCCACACTAAAAGAAATGGCCGCAGCTATGGAGGTTCCCCCGGAAGAGTTAGTTCTGATTACCAGTTCCAGTAGCCAGCCGATTTCTCTCTTTGAAACGGTTTTTAATGATTCTACAGATCCTCTAGCTATTATAGATGTGGTAGCTGACGAAAAAGAGCACGGGGGAAAATGGTTGGAGAAATTATCGTTGCAGGAAGCCCTAGAAAAACTCAAAAAAAGGGAAAAACGTATTTTGGAAGCACGTTTTTTTGAAGGAAAAACACAGGCCCAGGTAGCCTTGGAAGTAGATATTTCCCAGGCGCAGATTTCTCGCATTGAAAAAGTAGCTCTTCTCAAACTGCGCAGACACTTAGGTAGAGAACTAACCGAGGAGGTGCTTTAAAAATGCTGATATGGTGGAGATCTTTTACCCGCAAAGAAAAAATATACTTACGTTTGGCTTTAATGCCTTTTATATTTCTTTCAATTATACTTTTCCTACATCTCATTTCTCATAATATAGACAACTCGTGTCATTTCTGCTCTGCGTCCAGAGAGAAAGGTATCATAAAAGAAGATGTTATTCGTTTTCATGTCCTTGCTCACAGTAATTCCCTTACAGATCAAAGACTAAAAAACATGGTACGTGACGTGACTATACAATACCTTTCCCCTCTGATTTCCTTCGATGCTACCCGGGAAGAAGTAGAGCTTCTCTTGCAGAGAGAAAAAGATAATCTTGCAGAGGTGGCGCAGCAGAAACTGTGGCTGAAAGGGCATCAGCAAGAAGTAAAGGGCTTTTTTCAAAGTATTTTTTTTCCGACTCGCCTTTATGGAGGAAAAGTTTATCATACAGGAGAATATAAAGCTTTACAGCTAATAATAGGAGAGGGAGCAGGAGAAAATTGGTGGTGCGTTCTTTTTCCGCCTTTTTGCATAGCAGAACTGGTACTGATTCGCTGGGAGAGAGAGCCCCTAGTCCGATGGACGGAAGGTAAAGGGGAAGCAGAAAAAATTGAGCAGGAGAAGAAGGAGAACGAGGTGGAAGAAGAGAAGGGAAAAGAAGGAGGAAATAAGCAAGGGATAGAGAGGCGCTTTAAGATAGCCGAAATTTTCCGAAATTTATGGTAGTAGCTAAAATATTTGTAAAGTTTTCGATTGCAAGGAGAAGCAGAAACCTTATATAATAGGTCTAGAGGTCTAGGAAATAGTTTGCAGTTTGCAGTTTGCAGTCTGCTGACTGCAGTTTACAGTTTACAGTTCTCGGACTCCTGACTTGGCTATCGCCGTCGTCAGGACTCGTTCGTCGCCCCCCGGGCGACTCACCAGTTTACAGTGGTTACGAGGGTTCAGGGTTCTTCTAGGAGAGGAGACTCTCCAGCCCCTGATAACTGGTAACTGGTAACTGGTAACTGGTAACTGGTAACTGGTAACTGGTA
>CAZLTH010000164.1:0-4551 GCA_964562355.1 uncultured Syntrophomonadaceae bacterium
GCAAGCCCTCGTTAGGGCCCGAATCCTGGAATTTCTCGCCCGCTCCGGTCACAAAGGAGGCGCCTGCCCCCACTGTGTAGGGGCGCAGGTGATCAAGACTCTCTGGGACCTCACTGGTGACCACTCTGATAACCCGGAAATGATCTTTGCGGATCTGATGCTCGCTAGCCTGGAAGTTGACCCGGACAACCGGGAAGGTTACCGTTTCCTCGTGGAGCTCCTCCGCAGCGAGGCCTCGGCGCGGCCGAAAGTCGAGAGGGTGCTGACCGAAATGGCGTCCCGGTTTAAGGACGACCCGGACCCTTGCGTGGAGTTGGCTGCTCTCTACTTCACCCGAAACGCCTATCGCAAAGCTGAGGCTGCACTGGAAGAAGCCCGGAGGCGGGCGCCCCACGATGAGCGGATCCTGGACAAGCAAGCCATCGGCTATTTGAAATCGGCAGACCACAGCCGAAACCGGAAGAACTATGCCCTGGCCGAGCATGACCTCCAGCGTGCCGAAGCTCTTCGCCGCCGACGCCTGGCACCCATCCTCCTGGTGAAGCGTTTGGGGCTGAAGCTGATGAGCGACGGGGGCGGAGCCATGGCTGAAGTAGAGCGCAAACTGAGATCCCTCTCCACCTTTGATCAGTTGAGAACTCTGGTGCTGCTCATCCTCGACCTGACCGCGGCGAACAAAGTGGAGCAGCTCACCCTGGCTAGCTTGATGAAGATGCTGAGCAGCAAACGAGACATGCTTGACCAGCTCGATGCCAGCGAGGTCATTGGACTTCTTGCCCCCGTTGACGAGGATTTCAAGCTCGTGTTTCCAGACCTTCAGGTTGCGCCTGTCCTGGCTGGCTGGGCGACCAGACTCCTGGCAATGGTCGAAGATGACCACCTCATTGCTATCTTTGATATCCTGCTGGCCTGCCAGAACCGCTCTGCCGTCCGGACTGAAATCAGCCGCCGACTGAAAGGGCTGGCAACATCGGACCAGGACGCGCTGCTCCGGTTCTACCTGGCTGTAATTTGTCACCTGGATGGTGAAACCTACGGGTCCCAGAGTTTCGAGGCGATTGTGGATGCCGCCAATCCCGCCCTGAAGGAGCGACTGCGGGCGGCGGCAGCCCGGCTTGCCCGACATACCCATGGTCCACTGCGAGAAGCATTGCAGCAGTTCAATTTTGATATACTGGATTCACCCTTCACCTCGCTTGAAGAGGTGTCCCCGGGGTTTGAGGAGCTTCTACCCGACCTCATCGGACTCCTGAACGATACCAGCGGACTCTTTTCCGATGATGAGGACGACCAGACGGACGAACTGGAAGACCTGGAGGAGATGCTGGACGAGGCAGGCGTGCGGGGTGCTCCGTTGCCGGTGCTTCAGGATTTCGTGGGGTATTTCCGGTCAACCCCACAACAACGCCGGGAGCTGGACCAGATTGCCCGTGCTGTTGAAGACAAATACGACGACCTTTCTCGCGAGCTGCGCGTCCTTCTCTTCCCTAAAAGGAAGGGGAGGAGCCGGCAGCGGCGCTAAAACTAGAATGAGGGAAATACAATGCTAACCCATTACCTGGTATTGGGGCTTTCGCCCCAGGCCTCCACCGAGGAGGTCCGGCAACGCTACCTGCAGTTGGTCAGGGAAAATCCCCCGAGCAGAGCCCCCGAGTATTTCCAAAAAATCACCGCCGCCTATGACGCGTTGAAGGACGAGCGAGCGCGGGTGGCGACGAGGCTCTTTGGGACTCTGCAATACGCCGATCTGGAAATGGCGCTGATGGACCTGGTGCGGGCGAATGCCTCGAGGCGAAAAAGTCCGGGGTTAAAGGCGCTGTTGGATGCAGAAGGAGTACTCGATGGATAACTGGAAGTCACTGGTGCTTCAGGATTTCCAGCACTGGCTGGAGAACCTCTCACAAGATGTGATAGCATATGACGACGCTGCGGAGGTGGCGTGTGACTGGCATACTCTTTTGGCTGAGTTTACCGCCTTGCGCCAGGAGATCCGCCTGCAAAATAGGGAGCAGGTCAAGGTGCTCCGGGACCTGGCGACGGTGGCTGAGGTGGGCGAGACGACGATTGACTTGTTTCGCCGCCACACGGAGGAGCTGTCTGGTCTGGAGGAACGGAGCCGACAGGCGGCTGAACGGCGATGTCTGCTGTCGTTCCTCGATGTGCGCGATGCCCTGGTGCGCGGCCGGGACGCCGCGGCCAGGGTAGCCGCCTCCCGTGGCCTGTTTCGGCGCCCTCCCCGAGGGATCGAGGAAGTGGTACAGGGATATGAAATGGCTATAGAGCGTTTCGACCGGGCCCTAGCCCAGGCCGGTGTGCGCCTTATCGAGACGGTGGGGCGCATCTTTGATGCTGAGCAGATGCGGGCGGTGGGGACCCGCACAGTGAACAGCGTCACCGATGGTGTGGTTGTGGAGGAATTCTTCAGCGGCTTCGTTCACGGCGATGAAGTGCTTCGTCTGGCTGAGGTAGTAGTTAATCGACACCAAGATGGAAAGGGGTAGGCTATGGAGAAAGAACCGATCGTAGGCATTGATCTGGGCACGACCAACTCAGAAGTTGCATTCATTTTCGATGGGCAACCACAAGTCATCAAAGAAAATGATGATGGCATTGTGCCTTCGTGCGTCGGGCTGGACCCCGAGGGCAAGATCATTGTGGGCAGGCAGGCCCATAACCAGTACATTGTCTATCCGGAACGGACGGTGATCTCCATCAAGCGCAAGATGGGCTCCGATGAGCGCGTGCCGATGGGCAAGGAGTTCTATTCCCCTCAGGAGATATCGGCCTTCATCCTGAAGGCTTTGAAGGAGCGGGCCGAGCGAGTTCTGAATCGGCCGGTACGCAGGGCGGTCATTACGGTGCCGGCCTACTTCACCGACGCGCAGCGGCAGGCAACGCGAGAAGCCGGGGAAATCGCCGGACTGGAGGTGGTGCGAATCATCAACGAGCCTACGGCAGCGGCCCTGGCCTACGGCGGCCATACTGCCGGCCATCAGAAAATCCTGGTTTACGACCTGGGAGGCGGGACTTTCGACGTCTCAGTGGTAAGCATTGAGGCCGGCGTCGTCGAGGTCATGGCTTCCACCGGGGATAACCACCTTGGTGGAGACGATTTTGATAAGATGATCCAGGAGCACCTTAACGAGCATTTAGAGGGAGTGCTGGGACTGTCCTCGGTGAGAGAGAATCGGACCCTGCAAGCCCGCCTACGACGGGCGGCAGAGCAAGCCAAGATCGAGTTGTCCGATCGTCCCTACGCCAGAGTCGAGGAAGACCATATCGGCGAGGTGAACGGCCGGAGCCGCCATATGTCCATGGAGCTATCCCGCGTCGATTTCGAGCAGGATATTGAGGAGGCCATGGCGCAGACCTTGAAGGCAGTGACCACGGCGCTGAACGATGCCGCAGTGCGGCCCAGCGAACTGGACAAAGTCCTGCTGGTGGGAGGCTCAACTCGCATCCCTCGCATCCGGCAACTGCTGTGGGAACGGCTGGGGCACGAGCCCCACGGTGAAGTGGACCCGGAGCTATGCGTAACCCTGGGAGCAGCGGTCCAGGCAGGAATCGAGATGGGTATAGAGGTCGAGTCGGTGCTGGTGGACATCACCCCCTACACCTTTGGGACCAGCGCCGTGGGGGAGCTTTACGGCCGCCCCTATACCAACCAGTTCGTTCCCTTGATTCGACGCAATACCAAGCTCCCCGTTACCAAGACCGAGATGTTCTATACATTGTATGAGGACCAGGAAAGCGTGGCGGTGGACGTCTATCAGGGAGAAGACCAGGATGCCCTGAAGAATGTGAAGGTCGGTAACTTCTTGTTCCGAGGACTGAATCAGAAAGCCGGGGCGAGGGATCAGGGTATTCTGCTCACGTACGGCCTGGACCTGGATGGCATTCTGAAGATACATGCGGTGGAACGGGCCACCGGCAAAGAGATACGCGGCGTGATTGAGAACGCCACGGGCCGGAGCACCCCAGAAGAACTTGATGCATCCAGAGACCGGGTGGCGGCGCTCTGGGGCGACGACGATGCAAGCCAAGACAGACTTCGGCAAGACACCGCGGCCGGGGAGAAGCTGCCTGAAGAAATGCGCCGGACGCTGGAGCAGGCGGAGAAAGCCCTTGATACAGCAGCAACGGAAGACCGTGAAGAGATAATCAATCTGATGGAGGATATCCGCGATTCGCTCAGGGCGGGAGACCTTCGAAAGGCAGAAGAGTCGAAGCAGGAGCTGGATGAGATACTCTTCTACTTGGGATAGACCATGGACCAGTGTCCAACTTGCCGTGCGCCATATAGAGAAAGAAACGTGTGCTATCGCTGCCAAACCGATTGGCGGGAGGTGCTCGGGGTCGAGCGCGCCGCCGTTCGTTACCGGCAACAGGCCCTCGTCGCACTGCAAAGTAGGCGCTTCCATACCGCGTATGATTACGCAAGGCGGGCGTGTAAGCTTCATCGCTGTTCCGAGTCGATAATGGTGCTGGCGTTGGCCTCACTGGGATTGCGAAAGTTCGATGACGCTCTGGCGCTGTGGAAAGAATACAGGG
>CAZLTH010000165.1:0-4539 GCA_964562355.1 uncultured Syntrophomonadaceae bacterium
ATTTTGCTGCCCAGATAGACATAGACAGGCAACATTTAGCTAGCACCACAAGAGAAAAATTTCTGTAACTCATCATTAAAACGATAGGCAGTGCTAGAGATATCACCTGCACCCATAAAGATTACCAGGTCATTTTTTTGCACTGTATCTTTAAGAAAAGATATTATTTCCTCATGTGTAGAAAAATGATGGATGGGAACAGTAATTTCTTTAGAGATTTTCTCTTTTAATACAACAGAATTTATCCCCTCTATGACCTTCTCACCTGCTGGGTAAACATCATGTAAAATAATCATAGCTGGTCCTTCAAAAGAGCGAGCAAAGTCATCCATAAAGAAATTTAAACGAGTATATTTATGCGGCTGAAAAACTGCTATAACTCTGCCAAATGTATAAGCACAGGCTGCTTCTAGGGTAGCCTTTACCTCTGTAGGGTGATGTGCATAATCATCTATCACCGTAATCCCACCCGGCACCCCTAGAACCTGAAAGCGTCTTTTGGTCCCCCCATACCTAGCCAGTGCCTTTTTTATAGCTGGCAGACCGATTCCCAATTTCCTAGCTAGTGCGGCTGCCGTCAGAGCATTATAGACATTATGTTTCCCCGGTACAACAAGCGAAATACTACCTAGGTTATTTCCTTTTTCCACGAGGTCAAAGCTGTAACAACCTTTCACTGCAGCCAAGTTAGACGCTTTATAATGAGCTGGTTTTTCTAGAGCACAGGTTATTTTCTCTCCTGAAAAATTATCCATAATTTCGACTGTGTTTTTATCATCCGCACAATAAATAATACTGCCGCCAGGCTTAACACAAGCCAAGAAATCTTTATACATTTCCAGAAGCTTGCTGAAATCACCATCATAAAACTCTAAATGGTCGGCTTCAACATTGGTAAGAATAGCTATCTCCGGATGATAGCGCAAAAAAGAATGGTCGCTTTCACAAGCTTCTGCTACAAGATATTCACTTCTGCCAAAACGGGCATTACTCTTTAGAATGGGGACTTCCCCACCTACCAAGGCTGTCGGATCAAGTCCACCTTCTGTCAAAATCAAAGTAATCATGGCTGTGGTTGTTGTTTTTCCATGAGTTCCAGTAACAGCAATGCCAAAATGACTGTTAATAAATTGTGCTAACAAGTCCGAACGATGCCATAAAGGTATTTTTTGAGAATGGCATTCTAGCAGCTCAGGATTATCCTCAGGGATAGCCGTAGAATAGACCACCAAATCTGTTCCGATCACATTTTCTTTTTTATGTTCATAGTAAATAGTTGCCCCCATTTTTTCCAGGGAACGTGTAAGGTTGGAGGGCTTCAAGTCGGAACCACTGATGGTGTAGTCTTTATGCAACAAAACTTTAGCTAAGGCACTCATACCATAACCGCCAATACCAATAAAAAATACATGTTTTACCTTTTCCAACATAAGCATCACCTTTTTTCTCCTTTTAAGGGGAGGGAGGTATACCTCCCTTTTCTTTGTAAATTTAATATAAATTATTTGTAAAGTTTTATGAAAAGCTATTATGTAAACAACCTCTTGGTTCTAAAACTTTTAAAACAGCATATATATAATAGTTTACGCTACTTATTAACAAAGTAATCCACAGTATCCACAACTTTATCCACAGGAAAAGTCCTTTTAAACAAAGAAATTATCACTTTTCCACAATATCCCCACGTTCTTTACATAATTACTTGCAAAAAGATTCAATAAGACTCCTCCGGTGAAAGACCGGGAACAGCGTTTAAGTCCAAAGATGCCTGAACTCCCCGGCGGTAAAGAGGAAAAGCAGCAGCAGCTACCATAACCGCATTATCAGTGCATAAATCAACAGGTGGAACAAAGACATTTATTTTGTTAGCTTCACTCTCCCGGTAAAGCAACTTCCTCAGTCCCTTGTTAGCTCCTACCCCACCGGCTAAAACTAAATTAGAGACATTATATTCCTTGGTTGCCGCCATAGCTTTATTAACAAGTACCTCTATGACAGCCTCTTGAAATCCTGCCGCTATGTCGGGAATATTTAACTCCTCTCCCCTTTGGCGTGAACTATTAATGTGGTTAAGAACAGCAGATTTCAAGCCACTGAAACTAAAGTCAAAACGATGTTCTTTCCCCATATAAGCTCGTGGGAAATGGATAGCTTGCGAATTGCCCTCTGCAGCCAGCTTATCAATAACAGGTCCCCCCGGATAACCAAGATTAAGGGCACGAGCTATTTTATCAAAAGCTTCCCCGGCCGCATCATCCTTGGTCTTACCGACAACCTTTACTCGCCCTTCTTTTTCCATGTAAATCAAACTGCTGTGACCACCTGATACCACCAGAGCCATAAGAGGGAAGGAAAGGTTTTTATGTGCCAAAAATCCGGCATAAATATGCGCAATAATATGATTGACTGGAATCAAAGGTATTTCCAGACCATAAGCCAGTGATTTTGCTGCTGCAACCCCCACTAAAAGTGCTCCCACCAGTCCAGGACCATAGGTAACAGCTATCGCCTCTAGGTCTTCTTTCCTTTTCCCGGCTTTTAAAAGGGCTTCTTCTATAAGGGGTGCTAAAGCCTCTAGGTGTTGTCGTGAAGCTATTTCAGGGACAACCCCACCAAAACGATTATGAAAGTCGACTTGGGAAGCAACTAGATTGCTCAGCACAGTTTTCCCTCCGGCTACTAGCGCCACGGCTGTATCATCACAACTGGTTTCAATCCCGAGAATCAAAGGCCTATCTGTATTATTTCTCACAAGTCAAATTCTCCTCCACATAATATAAGCATCTTCTTCTAGGTAATATTTCTTTTTGATTCCATTGATAAAGAAGCCCTGTTTCTCGTATAGTTTGAGAGCTATAAGGTTAGATGGTCGCACTTCGAGACTCATTTTTTCTACCCCTTTTTTCCTAGCCAGTTGCATGAGAGCTTTTACAAGCTTGCTGGCTATTCCTCTTTGCCGGTACTCAGGCAGCACCGCCAGGGTAGTTATATGAGCTTCTGTTTGCATTAGCCAGGTGCCCCCATAGGCAACAATTTTTTTTCTGTCTCTGGCTACCAAATAAAAGGCATAACAATTATTCATGATTTCTCTGACAAAGCTCTCCTTTTGCCAGGGCTTATCAAAAGAGCAGGTTTCAATTTTATGCACTTCGTCTATATCTTTTAACTGCATAATTGAAAAAGTCAGCTTATCCGGCGGAGAAAAAACATTCATTTTTCTTATAACCTTCCCCAAAGATCCATCAAACCTACCCTACCCTAAGCGTAGTCGAATGGGGTCTACTTCTAACCTCTCACTTCCCACTTCTCGCCTCCCAGTTCACTTCAGCTTCTGGCTTACGCACATAAAGAGGCGATAAACTGTATAGTTCGTTTTTGGAGTTGGATTGCAATTTTTTCTGTCCCAACCAGGCAACTATACTTCCTTGATTCAATCTGTAAACAGGAGGAAGGGGTCTATATTTATCTTCTAAATTATCTTGTAAAAAAGATTGATATACATCCGGCGCATCACCCGGGAAAAGATATCCTGCTGCCGGAAAATCTTGTAGCTTTGCTACCAAGTTATGCAAAGAAAGAGCCATGTATTCAGAAAGCCTTTTTAGTTCACAGGAAGTGTTTTTATAGATAGCTGTATATACCTGGTTTCGCCGCGCATTCAATATCGGGCAAATCAAATAGTCTGTATGGGCGAAGCGGGCTGCAATTATATCCAAAGTAGAAATCCCTGTTAAGGAAATATCCAGTGCCTGTGCCAGACCTTTCGCCGTTGCCATACCAATTCTGATGCCAGTAAAAGAACCCGGACCTGAAGCCACAGCTATACCTGTCAATTCTTTTTTGTCTATACCAACATCACTCAAAAGAGCGTCAATCAAGGGGAGCAACCTCTGAGAGTGAGTTTTTTTAACGTTTAACAGGTATTCCCCTATCAATTCCTCTTCATACGAACCATTAGGCAGGCAGGTCCCCCTAACCAAGCCCACACAGCAAACTTGTGTCGCCGTATCAATCCCCAGTACAAGCATAATCAGTTAGCTCCTTCACCAAAATTCCGGGATAGTCACCGCAAGAGGAAAATGTCAATATCCTCTCAGTTTCTGTAGCTAAAGAATAAGTAAAGTTGATTCGCAAAAATTCTGGCGGCAAGACCGCAGGAAACTTGTCGCCCCACTCCACCAGGGAAACACCTTCCCCAAAAAAGTATTCTTCCAAATCTAACTCCCACAGGTCTGCTTCTTTTTCTAACCTGTAAAAGTCAAAATGATAAAGGGACATCCGTCCTTGGTAAATATTAAAAAGGTTATAAGAGGGACTGCTGATATCCTCTTTTATCCCGAGTCCTCTAGCCAGACCCTGAGCAAAGGTAGTTTTCCCTGCCCCCAACTCTCCCGCCAGAACTATCACAATAGGGCGAGCTAAACTTAGCCCCAGTTTCTCTCCCCAGCGCCGGGTAATATTTTCATCTCCGCTTCTTACTTCTAGCAATTCCCCACACCCTCGCTCCTCACTTTTCACTTTTCACTTTTCACTTTTCAC
>CAZLTH010000166.1:0-4490 GCA_964562355.1 uncultured Syntrophomonadaceae bacterium
AAAGAGATAAAGAGATAAAGAGATAAAGAGATAAAGAGATAAAGAGATAAAGAGACGAAGAGGGGAATACTCAATGGTCTGTAAAACAGGCTGTCTTATTTGTGGGGAAGCGCTGGTGTACCTCGAAGAGCCTGAGAGAGCGGCATGTTATTATTGCCATCAGGTTTGTGAGGCAGATGTAAAATGTGTAGATGGTCATTTTATTTGTGATGCCTGTCATAGTTTGCCGGCAAATGATTTGATAGAGCAGTTTTGCCTGCATAGTGAGCTAGAAGACCCCTTAGAAGCAGCGTTAATTTTGATGAAAAATCCAAAGGTAAAGATGCACGGACCGGAACACCATTTTTTACTACCGGCGGTTTTACTAAGTGCCTATTATAACGTGCAGAAAAATTCCGCAATAAAAGAAAAACAACTAAAAGAAGCTAGGAAAAGAGCAGAAAAGATACCGGGTGGGTTCTGTGGCTCACACGGCAACTGTGGGGCTGGAGTTGGTAGCGGGATTTTTATCAGTTTGATTACCGGGGCAACGCCTTTGTCTGAAAATTCTTGGAAACTGAGCAATATGATGACTGCCAAGAGTCTGCTTTCTATTGCGAAACATGGCGGTCCGAGATGTTGCAAAAGAAATATTTTTCTAGTACTTCTGGAAACCAGAGATTTTTTAAAGGAAAACTTTGACCTAGTATTAAGTGTTAATGAAAAGATTAGTTGTGAGTTTAGTTTGTTAAACAGAGAGTGCTTACAACGAAAATGTTTGTTTTATAGTAGCTACTCGGGTGCCTAATTTTTAACTACGGATGGACACGGATGGACACGGATAAAGAGATTTTTGGATTTGCTGGAAAGTCAAGCTTAATAGCTACTTGCGGTCGATAAAAAAGCCTTCTGTTTGCTTTGGGGCAGGGTGATAAGCTTTGGTGGTCTGCTTGCCTTGCTGTATTTTTTTCATACCTTTTTTTACTGACCCTAACTTACTTTGTAAAGCTTGTTGGCTCGTCAAATCCAAAGAAGCAATTTTTCTTAAAACTGGCTCGATTTGCCTGAGCACTGCTTGCAATTGTTCTGTCTCGGGGAAAGGGCAGTGTGCAGCCAAAGTAGCACCACTTATATTTTTAACTCCCAAATTTTTTTCTAGACTCTCCCTAGCGGAGTGTACTTTTTTTTGTTTCTCATCTATTTGCTGCATTAACCCCTGTCGCAGACCTAATAAGCTATTTAGTTCGTCTAGACTGCTTTCAGCAGGAAAATCATCACTGGTACAGAGTTTTTCTTGAGACACAGCTAAAACATACATCTGTTTATAAAAATTTATTTGCTGCTCATAGGCTGCTGTCAACTGTGAAATTTTCTCTGAAATCATATCTACATCCATTCCTTTCACTTCGCTCAAGGCACAAAAAGCAATGAAATACCAGTCTTGAGGTTATTAACTCGGCATAAGTTATTACGCTTGTGGTTTCTATAACACGGCAAACTAACATCTGCATGCGGATAGATACTCCGCTTCCATACTATCCGTTGCCGTGATACTAGTCACCGTTTACATACTATCCGTTGCCGTATTACTAATATCGTTTTTTAATTCTTTTGAACTTAATTTTTCACCCATTCGACTTTCGCTCAGGGCAGGCTTTTTCATTTTTCACTTTTAGCTTTTTTCAGACTTGTAATTAATTGCCTCCCCAACCTTGGTTAAGTTGCATTGTAAGCCAGTCACCCTGAGCATTAAGCCGTTGCAGAGTTCTCTCCATGGACAGAAACTGGCGGTGGTATTGCTCTTCCCGGCGGTATAATATCTCATGCATGCGATCAATGCGCCTGTTAACATTATCTATTTGTCGGTTGAAAAGATTATTAAACTGGGTAACGCTTCCTCCAATGCCAGCTCGTTCTAGGAAAATACCCTTACGACCACTACTATCCCGGGTAGTGCGAATATTATCATTTAAGATATCACTCAGGCGGTGTGCCAGACCTGATTCTTGGTAGCGTTGTGTGCGCTGTGCCGCGGTTAGGTCGGGACTGTAAGCTATACTGGAAGAACGTGTAAACAGCTCAGCTACTTTATCTGGATTGGCAGTAATGGCTTGGCGTAGGGTTTCGCCGTCGTTTGCCAAAACAAGCTTGCCTCGTTCTTGGAAGTTTTTGCTGGTTTCGATACCTATTTCTGTCAGGTGAAGAGTCCCTACCATATCAAAAATAGCAGTACGCATATTCTGCAGCATGTTTTCTAAGGATGATTCCCGGCGCAAAAGGCCGCTTTGGGCTTTCTCCTCCCACCTGGCGATATCTGTTTCACTCATAGCTTCTTTTTGTTCATCGGTCAGGGGGGGAAAGTCACGAAAACGTTCTTCTTGGAGTTTGCTATTTATTTCATCTATAAAGGTGTTATAGTCGTTGACAAAACTTTCAATGGTGTTAAAAACCCCATCTACATCTGCTGTTGTAGTGATAGTAGTCGTACCTGCAGTAACCCCCGGAGGGATAGTATAAGTAAGACCATCAATAGTAAAGCTATTGGTAGAGCGAGTACCGGCAAAGCCGTTGATACGAAAGTTTGCATCTTGTCCGGCAGTACCTATTTCCCTTACTGTCCCCACAGGTTCTACTCCTACAGGTATGCCCAAGGCCCCAAAAAAGTTGCCTCCGTTATCAGTAGTAATCTGACCAGCTCCTGTTTCTCTGGAGGTAAGCGTAAAAGTATCGCTGAAGGTACTGTATGAGATCTGTGCCCCGGCTTCGCTATTACTTATATTGCTGAGAACATCTCCCCAAGTATCAGTTTCATTAATTACAATAGCTGTATTGTTGATAGTCAAGGTAAATTGACCACCGACAAAATCCAAGTTTCCGGCATGTAGTTTGGTGCTGATAGTTCCCATGGTATCGTTTAAACTCAGGCGATCTCCGCCAGCATGATTAACTGTAATGCCTTGCTGGCTGGCAGTAGCGGCAGTAGCTCGTTGTGTAACTTCAAAAGTAGTGTCTCCGATCATAGCGTCGGCAGAGGCACTGACAGTTACTACGTCAGTGTTGCTAGAGTCAGCTGTCATTTTTTGCAAAGCAGCTGAAGACATCATATTGGTAGAAGGATTTAAAAGATTAAAATATTTATCACGAAATGAGCGCACACTATTGGTGATATCCCGAAACTGATTGCGCTGCCATTCAAGGACCTGACGTTCTTGATAAAGTTTATCTACTCGCATGCGCTCTGCACGCATTAAATCTTTGACCATCTGGTTGGTATCAAATCCAGAAGCGATGCCACCTATTCGTAGAATACTCATAAATCTCACCTCACAGTATTCATCGTTTAAATTCGGGAAAACTTTAGAATGAACAGAGCCTCAAATCATCTTTCTTTAAAGAATGAGGAGGAAAAACCCTCTGGATGTGGAATTAAAACTATGCTAAGGGATATATATTCCTTTGCTATAGTGTAAAAAGTAAAAAGGAGTGGTAGTTAATGACAGTAAGAGTAGGTATCAACGGTTTTGGCAGTATCGGGAGAAGGGTTTTCCGTATAGCCCTGCAGAACCCACAGGTGGAAGTGGTAGCCATAAATGACTTGGGCGATCCGGCAACTATGGCGCATCTTTTAAAGTACGACTCTACATATGGTATATTGCCCGCTGAAGTTCAGAGTCTTAATGGTAAGTTTATTGTTGACGGGAAAGAAACCAATGCTTACACAGAAAGAGATCCAGCTTTGATTCCTTGGGGAGAGAACAAGGTAGATGTAGTTATTGAATCAACAGGAGTATTTAACGATGGTAAAAAAGCAGCTGCCCACCTTAAAGGTGGAGCAAAAAAAGTGATCATCTCCGCTCCTTCCAAGAATCATGATTTGATGGTTGTGATGGGGGTAAATCAGGAAGAATATGATTCTACTAAACATCATGTTATTTCCAATGCTTCTTGCACCACCAATTGCCTTGCGCCCATGGCTAAAGTGCTTGATCAGAATTTTGGATTGATTAGCGGCTTGATGAATACCATACATTCATATACAAATGATCAGAGCATACTTGATCTGCCTCATAAAGACTTGCGCCGTGCCCGTCCTGCTGCCCAGGCTATCATTCCCACTACTACAGGAGCAGCTAGGGCTGTAGGCGAGGTGCTACCTCATCTTAAAGGAAAGCTTAATGGGATGGCTATGCGAGTGCCAACTCCTGCTGTCTCAGTAGTCGATTTGACTGTTCTTTTACGGCAGAAACCGTCAGTAGAGGAAGTAAATGCTGCTTTCCGGGAAGCAGCAGGTAGTTACTTGAGTGGAATTTTAACAGTTTGTGACGATCCTCTTGTATCCTTAGATTTCAAAGGGATGTCTCATTCTGTAGCAATAGATTCCCTTTCTACTGTAGGTATAGATGAGCTGGTCAAAGTTATTGGGTGGTACGATAATGAGTGGGGTTATGCTTGCCGTATTGTTGATTTGGTGGAACATGTAGTTAGTCACTGACTAAAGTAAGGAGATGAAA
>CAZLTH010000167.1:0-4480 GCA_964562355.1 uncultured Syntrophomonadaceae bacterium
GTCTCTTTATCTTTTTACCTAATGTTATCAAACTGTCAACTGTAAACCAGTTCCGTCTCCCATAACCCCTGTGCTCTCGCTTGGTAGGAACTCGTAAGCCCTGCTCGGACTCCCTGCCTGCGCTTTTGCTTGGCAGGGACTCGTTCGACACCTCCCAGGCGTCTCACCCCCATCCAACTTTCCCCTCCCTTGGTGGGAGGGGGCTAGGGGGAGGGGGAGCCATCGGCTACTGAATATCGCCGAGTGCTAGTCTTCTTTGGAGATTTCTTCGGTGCATTCAGTGCAGATTAACCGGTCTTTAAAACTTTTGACGTTATCTACGTTGCCGCAAAAAGTACATCCAGGCTGATATTTTTTAAGAACTATTTTTTCTTCATCTACATAGATTTCCAGAGGATCTTTAACAGCAATTTCTAGAGTACGTCTAAGCTCCATGGGAAGAACGATTCTTCCTAGCTCGTCTACTTTTCTTACAATACCTGTTGATTTCATTGATGATTCACCCCTTTTCTGTTAATATTGCAGGCTTCGACACATTTTGCAGATATAGCATAACAGAAATGTCATAAATTATCAATAGCTTTTTTGTATAAAAAGTAAATTATTGCAAAAAACTTTTGTGATATTTCCCGAAAACTTGACAACAAGCTTTTTTACTGGTAAAAATACGAGTAAGGAATTTATAACACTGAAGATAACCAATTTATATTTTTCTATATACGAGAATGTTACAAGGTAGCAAAGCGACGAACCACAGATGAACACGGATGAACACGGATTAGATTTATAGCCGAGTAGCTAGATTAAAAATGCAACTATTTTACCTTGCCAAGTATACTTTCGAAGGAGATTAGATAATGACTGAAAAAACTTTTTATATCACTACTCCTATTTATTATCCTAGTGACAAATTACATATAGGTCACTCCTATACTACGGTGGCTGCAGATGCCATGGCTCGCTTTAAACGTTTAACTGGCTATGATGTCTGGTTTTTAACCGGAACTGATGAGCATGGTCAAAAAATAGAACTAAGTGCCAAAGAGGCGGATCTATCGCCACAAGAGTTTGTTGATGGCATTGTAGATTGGATTAGAGACCTGTGGAAAGTGCTGGACATTTCTCATGATGATTTTATTCGCACTTCTGAAGAGAGGCACAAGAAAGTAGTGCAGGCTATTTTCCAGAAGTTTTATGACCAAGGTGATATTTATAAGGGAGAGTATAAGGGATGGTACTGTACTCCTTGCGAGTCTTTCTGGACAGAGATACAGGCACGGGGGGGAAAATGCCCTGATTGTGGTCGCTCTGTGGAAATTGTGGCGGAAGAAAGTTACTTTTTCCGGATGTCTAAATATGCAGACCGTCTTTTGCAACATATAGAAAACAACCCCGAATTTATTCAACCTCCTTCACGTAAGAATGAAATGATAAATAATTTTTTGAAGCCGGGCTTAGAAGACCTTTGTGTCTCTAGGACTATTTTCGACTGGGGCATTCCGGTTCCTTTTGATAAAAAACATGTTGTCTATGTCTGGTTGGATGCTTTGAGTAACTATATTACGGCCTTGGGCTACCTTGCGGAGAATAGGGCTCTCTATGACCGTTTTTGGCCGGCTGATGTACAATTGATTGGCAAAGAGATTGTTCGTTTTCATACCATTTACTGGCCTATTTTTCTGATGGCTTTAGGTGTTCCATTGCCGAAACAGGTTTTCGGGCATGGGTGGCTTCTTTTGGAGAAAGGGAAGATGTCTAAGTCTATAGGAAATGTTATAGATCCTAAGGTGCTGGTTGAAAAGTATGGCTCTGATGCTATACGGTACTATCTTTTAAGAGAGATTCCCTTTGGTTCTGATGGTGTTTTTACCACAGAAGCTTTGATACAAAGAATAAACTTTGATTTAGCTAATGATTTAGGCAACTTGGTTGGACGCACAGCCGTGATGATTGAAAAATTCTTTGATGGACATTTACCGCCGCCGGGGAAAGAAGAAAGCCTGGATATGGACTTAAAGAATATGGCTTTAAAGTTACCTGCTTTGATGGAATCTTTATTGGACAAATTGCAGTTTAGCAATGCCCTAGCAGAGCTGTGGCGCTTTATCACTCGTACCAATAAATATATTGATGAGACAAGACCTTGGGTTCTGGCGAAAGAGGAAGGGGAAAAAGAAAGACTGGAAACGGTTCTTTATAATCTGTCAGAGAGTATTCGGTTTATTGCTATTTTGCTGTCTCCTTTTATGCCGCGTACCCCAGAGAAAATTTTTGACCAGTACGGTATAGCAGGTACAAAAGAAATACAGACCTGGGAGAGTTTGAGTTCGTTTGGACATCTCACACCGGGAATCAAGGTTAAAGTAGCGGCTGTTCTTTTCCCTCGTTTGGAATTACCGTCAGAAGAAGGAGAAGAAGGGCAAACAAAGAACCCCCCGGCTCGGCAAAAGAATAAAAGAAAGGCTCCTGCCCCTTGCCAAGGAGCACTATCAAAAACAGCCAGTGATGGATTGGTCAGTATAGAGGAATTTTCTAAACTGGATTTGCGAGTGGCAGAGATTCTGACAGCAGAAAAAATTAAAGGAGCCGATAAGTTACTAAAACTTATTCTTGCTCTGGGAGAAGAAGAGCGTCAGGTTGTAGCCGGCATAGCAAAGGACTTTACCTTGGAGGAGTTGCCGGGCAAAAAGGTCATTTTTGTGGCTAATTTAAAACCAGTTAAGCTACGAGGAGTCCTTTCTCAGGGAATGATTCTGGCTGCCTCCGATGCGGCAGGTAAGCTGGCTCTGACTACCGTGGACGGAGAAGTTCCGGCTGGTAGCCGAGTGAAGTGAAAAGTGAAAAGTGAGTAGGGGCAATCCCTTGTGGTTGCCCGAGTGGGTAAGGTTGCTAGTTGACAGTAGGAAATGAGAAGTTGGAGGATATTATGCTAATAGATACACATGCCCATTTGATTGATAGGAAGTTTAGCCAAGATCTGGAGGAAGTTTTAAAAAGAGGTGAGGAAGCAGGCGTAGGGATAGTTATCAATGTCGGTTTTACTCTCGGGCTTGCTCGTAAAGCGGTGGCTCTAGCAGGAGTTTATCCTTCCCTCTATGCCACAGTAGGAATTCATCCGCATGATGCCTCGGAAGTTCCTCTTGGATATCTGGCAGAGCTGGAAAGGTTGGCGCAAAACCCAAAAGTTGTGGCCCTAGGAGAAATGGGGTTGGACTTTTATCGTAATATTTCGCCGCCAGCAGTGCAAGAAATAATTTTTAGGGAACAGCTGGCTCTGGCCAGAAAAATAAAGTTACCGGTAATTATTCATGACCGTGATGCTCATGTTCGGGTTATGGAAATCCTCAAAGAGGAGCGAGCCAGAGAGGTAGGAGGAGTCTTGCATTGTTTTTCTGGTGATTTGGTTATGGCACGAGAATGTATCAGAGAAGGCTTCTATATTTCTATCGCCGGACCGATAACCTTTAAAAAAGCCACTATGCTACGAGAAGTAGTTAAAAATTGTCCTCTAGACAGGCTACTTTTAGAAACAGATTGTCCTTACTTGGCTCCGGAGCCCTTCCGTGGGAAAAGGAGTGAGCCGGCGCACGTAGCCCTGATTTGTCAGGCAGTTGCTGCGGTAAGAGAAGAGCCACTAGCGGAAATAGCCAGACAAACCACAGCAAATGCTGTCAAGTTGTTTGGAATTAAGGAAGATAAGAGGTTAAAAGAATGAAATTACAGTTCATAAAGCCATCAGTAATAAAGAGGGATGCTTTAAGTATTATCTTGGTTGTTTTTATTAGCTTGGGGTTTTTGTTTACAACCACAGCTTTTATAGTGGCTAGAGATGTTACTATTGATGATAATGGTAAAGAGATAAAGCTGCATACCTTCTCTTGGCAGGTAGGAGATGTTTTAGAGGAGGCGGGCATAACTCTATACTATGCTGATGAAATTACTCCTCCTCTTGACGAAAGCTTACCCCGGGTAGCCAGCATAACTATTACTAGGGCTTATCCTGTTTATATTGAGTTTGATGGGCGAGAGATAAGGTTTCTTTCTACAGGGGGAAACGTGGGAGAAATGCTGCAAGAAACAGGGGTTGAGCTGGGAGATTTGGATGAAGTAAGTTTTGAGCTTGCTGCAGCAACTTTTCCGCACATGCGCATTGAAGTGGTGCGAGTTTTTCAAGAAGAAATTGTTAAGCAGGTCACTCTTCCTTACAGAGAAATCACGCAAAGGAATACTTCTATGGATAAAGGATTTTCTCGCTTGATTCAAGAAGGCAACGCTGGTATCAAAGAGGATACTTTTTTAGTAACTTATAAAGACGGGCAAGAGTTTTCTCGTGATTTGATTGCCAGCAACCTGTTGCAGATGCGCCAGGATCGCATTGTCGAAGAGGGTGCGAATGTTTATTTAGCATCTAGAGAAGGTCGGGTGTCTTTTCGTCGAGCTATCTATGTTACAGCCACGGCGTATTGTCCTGGAACTCCAT
>CAZLTH010000168.1:0-3045 GCA_964562355.1 uncultured Syntrophomonadaceae bacterium
GCTCTTTGAAGTCTTGCATTTCCTTTGCAGAACGTTCCCGGCTTAAACGCATTTCATCTTTGAAATCACGCATTTCTTCCTTAAATTCAATCATGGAACTATTCAGCCTTAAAAAACTCCTGTTTGTTTGTCTTATAAAGTCCTGTAATGTTGCTTCCAAGGTAGTTACTTTTTCCTCTGTTTTTTGAAGCAATTCTAACACCTCCCTAGCTATATTTTATACTCGTACAGATCCAATGTCAAATAGAACCACTGGGGACGTAGAACCGCTGGGGACGGTTTTTTTTGACACGCAACGCAAGACATAACGATATTCCGTAAGGATCTCTCGCTTGACATACCCTGTAAAGTTGAGCATGGAAAAAGCGTGTAAATCAGGTGGCAATGCCCCCGAAAGTTAGGGGGGAAGGGAGTTTCATGCCTTCTTTTCGTTGTTATCGCCAAGCTTCTCCTGGCGGTGGATAGCAATTTCCTTAGGAGCCTCAATCCCTATTTTCACAGTACTTTCCCCGATACTGACAACTTTTACAATGATGTTATCGCCAATAACAAAGCTTTCATTAATTTTACGTGTAAATATAAGCACTTGCCTCTCTCCATTTCTCTTTTTGAACCACGGATGGACACGAATAAACACAGATTGGCACGGATGAATAGTCGCCTTTTCTAGTTCTTCGACAATGCGACTTTTCTTTCCTGCCTTGCAACTACCCCATGTATGCTTTTAACCACTATTTCTTCCCAGCTGTCATCAAAGTGCTCCTGTTAGGGAGTGCTTTTTCGTTTGGCTCCCTTTCCCCCTGCCCGGAAACTGCTCCCAAGAATAATTTACTCTTCTGCCGTGTCTTTGGCAGCATTTTTGTTTCCCTCCTCCCTCTGCTACGATAGGACTATCTTAGGTAAAAATCAAATCTATGGAAGGAGGTAAGCCAATTATGGAGGAGACGGTTTCGTTGGTTGCTAATCTGGGGTTTCCAATAGCTGTAAGCGTCTATCTGCTGGTACGCATCGAAGGTAAGCTACAAGATTTGACAGCCAGTTTGCGAGAATTGAGTCATGCCATCGGCAAAATGGTTTGAAGTAAAAATGAAAGAAAGAGGTGAGAACAAATGGTAATTGTTATTGACCCAGGGCACGGCGGTCGGCAGCCGGGAGCTGTTTCTGGAGGAACTAAAGAAAAAGATATCGCTTTAGCTCTCTCCTTAGATGTAGCCGATAAATTATCGCCACATGAGGTTATTTTAACTCGAGAATACGATAGCAGCGTAAGTCTGGCAGAACGCATTGAAATTGCCAATGAGGAACAGGCAGCTTGTTTTATCTCGCTACATCACAATGCTGGGGGAGGACATGGTTTTGAATCTTACTTGGCGCCGACGGCAGGAAAAGAAGCGCAACGCTACAGAGATATTATCCATGCTAGAATTATGGAGACCTTACAAGATTATAATATTCGTGACCGGGGTAAAAAGGTAGCTAATTTTTTTGTTTTGCGACGAGCAAAGGTCCCGGCTATCTTGTTAGAATGTCTTTTCCTAGATAATGAAAGAGAAAGAGGTTTATTGCTGCAAAAAAATTTCCGGCTTACGTTGGCGGCAGCTATCGCCACTGGCATTAAAAAAGCTCTTTCGCTGACAAGCCTGCCCACAGAAAAAGGTTTTTTTACTGTACAGATAGGTGCTTTCAGAGAGCGAGAAAATGCTGAGGCTGTTCTGGCACAAGCACAGGATAAGGGTTTTAGGCAATCTTTTATAAGACCTTTTCCCTTATGACATATATGGCACACTTGCAGGGAAAAGGAAAAGGCTTCCAATCGCTGGAAGCCCCATGTTTACTGGCACGCCCGGCAGGGTTCGAACCTGCAACCTTCTGATCCGTAGTCAGATACTCTATCCAATTGAGCTACGGGCGCATGGTAAATGGCGGAGAGAGTGGGATTCGAACCCACGATACGAGTTTTGCCCGTATAATCGCTTAGCAGGCGACCGCCTTCGACCGGCTCGGCCATCTCTCCACGTATTATAAGTCAGCCTTGGGCTGACAGTTTACAGTTTACAGTTTACAGTTTACAGTTTACAGTGGTTACGAGGGTTACGAAGGTTCAGGGATAACGAGTTCAAGGTTCAAGGATAACCGGGTTCATGGGTTCACGGTTCGAGAGCTTGCCCTGAGCGTAGTCGAATGGGGCAGGCTCTCCCGCATCCAACATCTATTTTGGGGAGGGAACTCTCCAGCCCCTGATAACTGGTAACTGGTAACTGCAGTCCGCAGACTGCTAATGGAGGAGGGGGTGGGATTCGAACCCACGGCCCGCGGAACGGGTCACTGGTTTTCAAGACCAGCTCCTTAAACCACTCGGACACCCCTCCCGAGACCGCCACAAGGAGAGTATACTATATGAGCTATTGATTGTCAATCAACACAAACCGCAAAAACCCAATCTATTATCCTATCCTACCTGTGTATGGCACACAAACAGACACTTGCACTATTGTCGATATGCATGAGTCAACAAAAATTAGCTGATAGCTGACCCCTTCGACTCGCTGCTGCTTGCTCAGAGCTTGCCCTGAGCGTAGTCGGATGAGGCAGACTTTTCCAGTTTTTTAACCTTCCAACTTTTTTAACTGATAAAATGCAGATTAGTTACCTTCGTAAATATAGAAGAAACCCCTTCCCTCGTCCAACCTCCAACATCCCACCTCCAATTTCACCGGCTTTTTTTAACTAAGAAAAGCTCCCTCTCTTGTCTATCAAGACGATCCTCTATTCTGTCCAGTGACTGCAAGATTCTAGCATTCACATCCTTTTGCACTTCTCTGGCATCAGCAAGGGCATTGAATTTCTCTGTTAATTCTGTCTCCAGCCTGACTATTATTGTTTCAAATCTTTTCTGTCGCTCATCAAAAACTTTTTGACTTTCACATAGAAATTCTACGTCCGCCCGAAGCTCTTGCTGACCTGTCTTGAGCTCGGCTACGTCTGTTTTAAGCTCGGCTACGTCTGTTTTAAGCTCGGCTACGTCTGTTTTAAGCTCGGCTACGT
>CAZLTH010000168.1:3145-4448 GCA_964562355.1 uncultured Syntrophomonadaceae bacterium
CTGTTTTAAGCTCTTGTTGTCCTACCTTGAACTCCTCTATCCCTGCCTTTAAGTCCTGCTGTCCACTCTCCAACTTGGTCACATCAAACAATAAATGCTGCTGTCCGCCAGCAACTAGTTTTAATTGATCCAACAACAGTTCCTGAAACTTTTCATCAAGCACCTCTGACCACTCTCCTTTTTGCATAGCATTACACTATAGTTAATTCCACAAATCAAGCAATTTTCCTGCCCATATTTTTTCTTTCTTAACTCCAAAAAAACAAACCCAGCTAACCTCAACAAAAAAGGAGAAACAATAAAACAGAGAGAATCCATTCTAAAAGGGAAGGAAAGGTTTAATTCTATTGTCTCCATTAAAGCAGGAAGGAGCAAACAAAAATCTATGGAAACATACCTGATTATGGGCTATGGTCTTTTTGGACAAAAGGCCGCCTACAAATTAAATAAATTTTCGCCAGCGGCAAAAATTATTGTTGTTGAACCGGATGTTCTGGCAGCGAGGAAAGCTTCTGCTGCTGGATTTCAAGTGTATAGAGAAAATGCGGTGGGCTTTATGCTCAAGATGTCGGCAAGAGAAGCTGCTCGCTGGTGGATTATTCCTGCGCTTCCTATCCACTTGGCTTATGAATGGCTTGTCGCTTCTCTGCAAAAAGAAAAAGAAGTGCTAAAAATACCCGTGCCTAGAGGACTGGACTTGGGCTTGCCGCTGCAGGTACGAGGCAAGCAGGGTTCCTTATATTTGAGCTTTGCTAACTTTATCTGCCCAGAGGATTGCCCTGAGCCGGATAAATATTGTACGCAAACAAAGTTGCCACGCAAAAAACCGCTTTACCGCCTGTTAGAAGAAGTCAGATTTGAAAACTACCAGTCACTGGTGATTACCAGCCAACAACTTGCTCCCGGCACAGGCGGCTATACTTTTCAAACTTTACTAACCATAAAAGAAAAGCTGTTGTCGGTCAGCGGATATTACCTCATCAGTACTTCTTGTAAGTGTAATGCCGTCACGGACGCATTTTGCGTAAGTGACTGAGTGACTGAGTGACTAAGTCAGCCTGCGGGCTGTAAGTGAGTAAGTAAACACGACGGAGGTAGGCACACACCCATAAGGCTACCCCCATCCGGGCAACCACAAGGGATTGCCCCTACCAACTCAGTCGTCAGTAGTCGGTAGTCAGTCGTCAGGAGTACGAGTATCGACGACCGACGACCTAACCAAACCCTCGTCGTTCCTCGTCTTTACTCAGTCACTTAGTCACTTAGTCACTGAGTCACTGAGTCACTGAGTCACTGAGTCACT
>CAZLTH010000169.1:0-4428 GCA_964562355.1 uncultured Syntrophomonadaceae bacterium
CGGAGGGTGGGCTCAGCCCTTGACTTGGTATTAGGAAATCTGGTAGTAATACCTTTAATTTCAAGCTATGGATTTCCCTTTTGAATGAAAAGAAGAGGAAGGCAAAATAAAAGGAAGGAACTTTAGCATGAGACAGATTATGGGACATATTATTAACATGTTGCCCTATATGCTGATTTCTTTGCCTATTATAGTAATAGCTAGGATGGGGGTTTATTTATCAAGAAGGAATAAAGAGGTAAAAGTAAACTTACTCCGTGAAGCAGGGATTATTGTTTTTGCTCTATACCTTGTGGGAGTTGCTTCCCAGACTATCATTCCTAAACTCTCATTTAGTGTTGACGGGATTGGTATAGTGGGCGGTGGTGGAATTTGCTATAGCCGTATAAATCTTGTTCCTCTTAATAAATTTACCGAAATATGGCAGACTGTCTACCTAGAGGGATATACTGCTTATTTATTACTAGAGGTTTTAGGGAACATTGGTGTGTTTACAGTTATAGGATTTATGCTACCCTTATTATGGAGAAGGTTTAAAAATCTAAAAAACACTGTTATAGCTTGTTTTCTAATATCTCTTTTTATTGAGATAATACAGCTTGTTTTACCCAGAGCCACAGATATTGACGATCTTTTGATGAATATTTTAGGTGGAATTATCGGTTATTATATCTATTTTACTTTTAATAAGATATCCAAAGGGATAATTTATCAATTTAAATATGATTAGTATGAAGTTGAGGGGAGTGATACCAATGGTTTGATAAATGCAACTGATAGGTGCGATGAAAGTGAAGATTTGAACTGAATGTATATTATGTTTAATTCACCGTATGCGGAAAGAACTTGGACATTAAGGGAGTAATAGGGGTGACAAAAATGGAGATGAAAAAAATGTGGATTCTTCCAATCAGCATTTTAATACTATTGGCTGTAGTTGTTACATTCCTATCAATTCAATCTTCAGAGGTGAGTCTTATGCAGGTTATTGAAAACTATACAACAAAGATTACTAAAATTACTGTAATGGAATTGAGCAACGGTCAAAAGCGTAGTTTTCAGCAAGCAGATGTAGAGTTCGTACAGTTAATTGAAATCATGCAATCTACGATGATGAAAGAGTTGGAAAATGAGGAATTAAAAGTAGGTGGACAATTTAGTATTACTGTTAGCGGTGATACTACTACTGTGCCTATGTTGCTTGCGGTTAGTAGTTGCCGCATAGGTGGGAAAATATATAAAATTTTAACCCCTGAAACTGTTGATAGTATTTGTGACTTTTTTGAACATGTAGGATGGGAACGACTCGGCGTAAACAGTCAATAAAATGGTTCAACCCCAAAAAGCCTAAATCGACAAAAAACATCTTCGTACAAGCTAGGATAATGGAGCAGGAGGGAAATAAACACAGGTCATTTTTTGAAAAGTGCCTCTTGGGGGTTGAACCAATGGTTCTTTTTTAACAGTATGTCTCTTGTCAAGGGCTGACCCCGGATTCTTTTTTTAACCCCCTCTTTAATGTGCAGACCGAATTCTGTAGTATGGAGGCATTATGACCAAGGATGTTTTGCTTGAAATCTTTCCACGGTTAAAATGAATGTCGAAATTTGGTAGAAAGTTACATTTATGTTACAGAAGTTTTAAGAAAATTTAATTTGACTTTTCCGGGGGGGGGTAAAATATAGAGAATAGTGCAGCTATTGGTTGAAAAGAAAATATTAAGTAATTATGGGTGGGAAAGGGGGTGCATCGGCAGTTAGTATACCTAAAAAAGTTTTGCGCCAAAGTTGCACTAAAAACAAAAAGAAGGAGGAGGAAAGACTCAATGAAGAGAAGACAAACAGGAGTTAGGGTAGTAAGTATGTTGTTGTTGGTGGCAATGCTGTTTTCTTTGGTGTCAGTTGGGGTTGAAGTTGTAGAAGCGGGAAATGAGAGCAGTGATGGAAAAACAGTAAACCTAGATGTTAAGGTTAATGCTGAAGATTATATTTTACAAACTGTCACTGCCACAACGATTCCACTAGTGCAAGAACCTTTTAATAATATGATCGTACAATCAGGTACTTCTGGGTTCTGGCATGCAGAACTTACTCGTACAAATCATTTTAGAAATTTTTTAGGAATTGTCCTTGCCGCACATTATGGAACCACTGCTTGGACATATGGCAATGGATTCTTAGTCGATCAGCCTCGCAATATATACAATGATTGGTGGACTTTCCCACCGCATTTTATGTCTGCTGAATCTGCTAGCTGGGATTGGTTTCACCCTGGGGAGAACGGCACAGGACAGTCAAACTTAAGGGTAACTTTTGTTTTTGGTATTCCTACTCCTTGGGGACCAGCAGGAAGTAACTATACCAGTCGCATTATTACAACAGTATTCTCGGATGGGAGTTTTCAGTAAGGATGATAAATGCTGCAAAACATTTGTTTAGTGATAGCATTGAACATAAGTTTCACAGAAATTATGTTCTTAGAAGCTTCAGCTTTAAAGCTGAAGCTTCTAAGATAACCTTTTTAGCTGGCGAAAATGGTGCCGGAAAGACAACTTGGATACGTATTGCTACAGGCCTTTTGCAGCCAACCCAAGGAATTGTTTTGTACAACAATTTGAAAATTGCGGCGGCTCGGCAATATCTTGCGGTTGTTTTTGATGAACCGCCAGTATATCCGAATCTTAGCGAGTTTGAAAACTTACAAGTATTATCAGGATTAAGCAAGTTTAACAAACAATGGAAAAGTCATATTTTAGGTGCTTTAAAGTTGGACAACAACTTTTTGAAACAAAAAGCCAAAAGATATTCTCTTGGACAAAGGCATCGTTTGGCATTAGCAGCAGCACTTTTGCGGCAGCCCCTTTACCTCATCTTAGATGAACCTACTATTGGACTAGATCCATCTTCATGGGTTTTGGTATCTGATTGCTTACGCCAAATGGCTGACGCAGGGGCAGTTATTATAGTTACTGGTCAAGATTTTTCTCTTATGGAAAATTTAGTTGATCAAGTGGTTGTTTTGCATAATGGAACAGCAGTGTTTGCAGGTGATCTCATTGAGGCTCTAAGTCATTCTCCAACTACCGTTTGTGTGCGTGGAGACAATCTTGAAAAAATAAAGAAGACATTTCCTGCTGCAGTAATTACACGAGATAACAAAGGTAATTTGCTACAGATAACCTGTAATTCCATTGCTGTAGCTGAGGTAATACTATTAGAGCTGCAAGAATTGCCAATGGTTTTTTATGAGTTGGCAATCAAAAGCAGTACTCTCGAGGAAGCTTTTACAAGTATTATAAAAGCAGAAAGGAGCTCTCTCGGATGAATATAAGGGATATGAGAAATGCTTTGCTACTAGAAAGTCGCCTAATATTAAAGAGCCGTACTACTATGACCTTAGTTGCAGCATTGCTGTTTTTTACTGTTTGGGCAGGATTTATTTTGCCGTATAGTATGGCTTTACATGAACTGCAACTATTGAATCGAGCTCAAGAACAAGCTCAAGAACGAGTTCAAGAACTGACTGAAAGATATGGAGCAAATATACAGATAGCAGATCTGCATGACCACAAAAATATTCCAGACTCTTTTCTAGCACTTTATCCAGCAGCAGGACCGAATAATATCCGGGCATTGCTTGCTGTGTTGGCGCCTATGGCAATGGCTATTTTAGGTGCCAATATTGTTGGCAGTGAGTTTGCCAAACGGACGGTGAAAGTGCGTGCAGCACATTATGGTTGGGCAAACACAGTATTGATAAAAGGAGTGGCAATTATTTTAATAAGTTTTTTAATTACTGTTACAGCTTCGTTGCTTGGCTTACTTGGGGGTAATATTACCTGGAATATGCTACTTCGTGCCGCAGAGGTAGCTAAGCCGTTGGCTTGTTTTGATATCCTAATATCTCAGTGGCAGCAAATACAACAGGCATTACTTTTAGTACTTGGCTTGTCAGTCTATGGGATTCTTGGTGCTTTTGTTGCCAATGTTATACGCAGTTCATTAGGCGGTGCTGTAGTTGCTCTTGCTGTGCCGTTTATAGAGGCGCGTTTTTCACAACTTTGGTGGTTGCCTGGAAATGTATACGCTAGTCTTATAGCAGATACATTTGTATATTTTGATGGAGCTTCGTTAGCCCCTCCACCTGCTGCAGGAATAGCAGATCCGTTGTGGCTTCACTGGATAATAATAGCAGGTTGGTGTGTATTACTGTTTTTTTCAATGTGGGGGTTCTCTAAAAGGCAGGCGATAAGCTAAGAAGGCAGAGATTAGCGATGTGGCTGGAGGGGAATTGGGGTCAGCCCTTGACTTGGGACAGATTTAGCGTAATTTCTTCAATGTTTTTACAAAGGTTTATCGAAAACCTTTGATATACCTGTGAACCCAGCATGGGCGATAACTCGGTGGTGAAAGTCCACTACAGGCTTGG
>CAZLTH010000170.1:0-4422 GCA_964562355.1 uncultured Syntrophomonadaceae bacterium
TATCTACGGTATCAGCTACCAGCAGCGAGAAACAAAAACAAACCTAGCTAAAAAATTTCCAGTCTTGATACAGGCAGAAAAAAATCTTTTTACAATTGGTCTGTTGCATTGCAATATTGGTGCGGAAACAGGGCATGCGCCTTATGCCCCCTGTAGTTTGCAGGATTTGCGCAGTAGAAATTTTGATTATTGGGCGCTTGGTCATGTGCACAAGAAAGCAATTATAAATGCAGCCGAGCCTCTGGTAATTTACCCGGGCAATCCCCAAGGCCTTCACCCGGGTGAAACGGGAGACAGGGGGTGTTTTCTGGTTAATGTTGATGAAAGTGGCGTACCCTCCGCTGAATTTATAGATGTTGCTGCCGTAAAATGGTTTGCAAAAGAAATAATGATTGATGCCATGCATACAGAGCAGGACCTGCTGACAGCACTAGATAAATGTGTACAGGAAGTGCGACAGGAAGCAGGGGGGCGTCCTGCAATAGGGAGATTTCTTCTTACTGGGCGAGGCGATTTGCATTTAATTATATCACAGAGAAATATTTTAAGTGATATTCTCAAAAACATGCGAGAAGCTGAAGAAGGGGAAAAAGAGTTTGTCTGGGTTGAAAGTATCAGGGATGAGAGTAAACTTAATATTGACAGGGAAGCATTGCTAGGGCGTGAAGATTTTACAGGTGACTTAGTTAGGCTGGTAGAGGAAATATTGGCCGATACAGATAAAAAAGATTACTTGCAGGTTCTGGAGCCTTTGTTTAATGCTTCACCAGCTAGCAGAAAACTTCTTGCTTCTCTTGATGCAGATAGTTTGAATAGCTTGATAAAAAAAGCAGAAACGCTTTGCTTAGATAAACTTACAGGAGGGGATGCTTTATGAAATTTGAAGAAATTTACATCGATGGTTTTGGTATGTTTCACGATTATTATTTAAAAGAGCTTTCCCCCGGGCTAAATATATTTACCGGACTTAATGAAGCCGGGAAATCGACCTTACTGGCGTTTAAAAAACGGCTTTTATTTGGTTTTCCTGATAGGCGCAGTCGGCTAAACCCTTACGCCCCTCTGGCAGGAGGTAATCACGGAGGGCGTCTGGTTATTTTGTCTGATGATAAGCTCAAGTACACGCTGGAAAGATATGCCGGGAAAAGAAATAAAGATGTACAGCTTACTTTGACTGACGGATCAACAGGTGGGGAGAGAGAGCTGACCCAGCTTCTCGGGCAGGTCAGCAAAGATGTTTTTGAGAATATTTACGCCTTCGGTCTGGGTGAGTTACAGGACTTTGAGACACTTAACAGTGAAGGTGTTAAAGGCAGGATTTACAGTGCCGGAGCCGGAATGGGAGTTAATTCACCCTTGGAAGTGAAAAAAACACTGGAGGGAGAAATAGAGAGGCTTTTTAAGCCGAGAGGAAGTAAGCCGCATATTAATGAGTTATTTGCCATGATTAAGGAAAAGGATGCCGAGCTGGTGGAGATAAATAAGGCTAGCCGGGATTTTGACGTTTATCACCGGGAATTGGCAGAGAAATCTGCGGCGGCTGAAACTGCTGTCCAGGAGTTAAAACAAATTAATAAGGCCCTTAGACACACCGAAAACCTGCTCAAACTTCGGGAAGATTGGTGGGAAACAGAGGGAGCTAAAGAACAGCTACAAGAAATACCGCAAATTACCTCTTTCCCTGAGAGAGGTTTGGAAATGTTGGTAAGATATTCTGAGAAGGAAGAAGAACTAGAGACAGCTATTGCTAACAACAAGGCAGAAATGGAGAAGAATAAAAACAGACAGGCAGCAGCAGTTGGAGGTGGGAGGTGGGAGGTTGGAGGTTGGACGAGGAACGAGGGACGAGGAGCGAGGAACGAAGAGCGAGAAAAGCTTTACCAGTTGAGAAGAGATTGTTTGGAACTAACAAAAAAAGAAACTGCCTTAGAGAGCCTGAACGAAAAAGAAGAGAGCCTGAACGAACAAGAGAGGTTGCTGGCTATTATCAAAGCGTTTCGTCCCGAACCTGTTGCCGGGGTGCCGCAGTGGCCGATTTTTTTCTTTCTTCTGGTTGGTGTTATTTCTTTTTTACTGGCTATTTTTAAAAATAACTGGGAAGCAGGCGCAGCTAGTTTCTTTATTTTACTTGTGGGTGTTGTTCTTTATGTTGTTCTAAGTAGAAAAAAACAGGTAACGCCTATTAAGCCAGTTGAGGACATAGGTTTGGGAGATCTGGCTGTGCAGCCAGCAGAAATGCTTAAACGAAGGGAAACTCTCCTTTTAGAACTGCAAGAGCTTAAGGATAGGATACGTTTGGCTGCCCGGGATTTGATGCTTGAAGATATCCCAGATTTTGCAGAATTGGAAAAGAAAGAACGAGAGTTGCAAGCGGAAGAGGCTACTTTTTCTAAATGGGAAGAGTTAAGAGCAAAAGAAAGTGATTTAAAAATTGATTTACGTAGTTTGGAAGAAAAACTGCAGAAGCAGAGAAAAGAAATAGCTACTCTTTTTGACCGGGGGGCGGCTGGTTCAGTAGAAGAGTTCAGGACAAATGCCAACAATTATCACCGGCGTAACGAACTGCTGGCTGAAATTTCTCGTGGGGAACAAAACATTAAAAAGATTAGCGGCACCGGAGAACTATATGAAAACTTTATCAATGACTTAAAAGAGACAAGCCTGCAGGAGCTGGAAGAGGAAGAAAAGCGGTTGAGCGAGAGTTTGGAAACTAGAAACAAGGATCTTTCTGGTTTGAGTGAGGAGCGAGGTCGCCTAGCTGAGAAAATTGCTCAAATAGAACAAGAGAATAGAGCTTCTACTTTGCGCCTAGAAAGGTCTGTAGCCATAGAAAATCTGCAAAAAAAAGCAGAGGAATGGTCAGTTTTGATCCTAGCAAAAACTATTATTGCAAAGTCTGTTGAAAAATATGAACAAGAAAGGCAGCCTAGAGTCATCAAAGAAGCACAATCTTTCTTTTCTAGGATGACTCTCGGTAGGTATGGCCGTATTTTCGCACCGCTTGGTGAAACAAAAGTTTATGTTGAGGATAGAGATGGTCGGCGAAAAGACATAGAGAGTTTGAGTAGAGGAACGGCAGAACAGCTTTATCTGGCCTTGAGGTTTGGCTTTATTCGTGAATTCAGCCAGAGGTCAGAATCTTTACCAGTAGTTTTTGATGATATTTTTGTAAACTTTGATCCGGAAAGGTTTCGAGCAGCAGGTGAGGCTGTCAAAGAGTTGGTGAAAACAAACCAAGTTTTTTATTTTACTTGCCATCCTGAAAGAGCTATTGTACTGTCGCAGATAATGCCTGAGGCGAAAGTTATTGATATTTAAATTTGTAGTTCTACAATATCCTTATCGTGTAGGAGATAATCTTTCGGCACAGATTGACCATCAAAACGGGAAGAACCCCAGACAAGGGCATTTTTTAGTTTGTTTGGAAAGTCACGATGCACAGCATGAGCAAAATCAAGGATAGTGCCACCTCTTTTTAGCGTGAAAGGTTTTTCCATATTGGCAGGTTTGCCAGGGGTTTTACTGTAGATGCGGACAACATCTAACATATCAAAAAATATTTTCTTGATTTCATCTTGATTTTCCGGGTTGTTTTGCAGGGAAGAGACAGGTACGATTTCAATCTCTGGTTTAAGTTCATGAATAACTTCTAGGTTGTCTTTACTTCCGGGCAGCTCGCTTTTGTTGGCTAAAATCAGGTAGGGAAGAGTGCCTGGGTTTTTTTCTTCTCCAGGTGGTGTGATGATATTTCTTTCTATCAAAAAATCAAGGCACCACTCTAGTTGGTCTAAGCATTCCCCGGTCTGAGCATCTATGACGATAAGCAGAGCATCGGCCGCCCGGTACGTTCCGATAATGCCGGGAGGGATAAGTTCAGGGCTTATGGGGGGGGTATCCACTAGCTGTATTAATGTATCTTCATAATGTATCATGCCGGAGATAGGCAGGGTGGTGGTATAAGGGTAGTCGGCAACTTTTATTTTGGCTCTGGTAAGGGCAGTGACTAGGCTGGATTTCCCCACATTTGGAAAACCTACCAGCACTATCTGTCCCGCTCCTTGTTTCTCTACATGAAAGGGGTTAAAAGTACTTTTTGATTTTTTTTTCTGACCGTCTTTTTTAGCAACGGCCATACGTTTTTTTATATCAGCTTGCAGTTTTTCGGTACCCTTGTGTTTAGGTATGGTAGAGAGCATCTCTCTTAAAGCTGCCATCTTTTCTTCTGGGGTAGAGGCCGCTTTGTATTGATCTTCTGCTGAGTAATATTGAGGAGTTAAATTAGCCGGCATAAATAAAAACCCTCCTTATCACTTTTAATTTTTGAATACTTGCTGGTAATATAAGTTAGTTGCCTTTGGCAGTATACTATATAATAACCTGAAAAGAGATTTTTTTAAAGGAGGGGAGCAAAAATTTTTTAGT
>CAZLTH010000171.1:0-4396 GCA_964562355.1 uncultured Syntrophomonadaceae bacterium
TGAACGAAAATCCTTCGCAATATTGCACAGTTTATTTCATCACAAGCCCTAAGTCGAGTTAGGAGATACTAATGGTAGCATAATTTGAGACAAGAGACCCATTCGACTCGCAAGCTCGCTCAGGGTGACAGGCACGGCTAAAATGTGGAGATTATTTTTTAGTCATTCCTAACTGGCAACTGGTAACTGGTAACTGGTAATCGTCCGGTAGTGTCAGATAGAATTTAATTTGTGTTGTTGTTTCCAGTATGACCATAAATCAGCTGTTGCTTCAACCAGTACAGGGTCAAACTGTGTGCCTTTGTTTCTAATTATTTCTTGGTGACAGGCATCGAAACTGATAGTTTGACGATAGGGTCGTTTTGAAGTCATAGCATCTATAGCATCACAAATTGCGATTATACGTGCGCCTATAGGAGTTGCTTTTTCTTTTAGCTTATCTGGAAAGCCTCTGCCATCCCAGCGTTCATGATGACCTAAAACAATCCGGGCTATCTTCTGTAAGATTTGAGATCTGCTTAATATGTTATAGCCAATCTGTGGGTGCTTTTGCATTTGGGAGTATTCATAAAATGATAGCTTGCCTTTTTTGGTTAATATCTGCTCCGAAATGCCTATTTTGCCAATGTCATGCAGGTGTGCTGCTATATGAACATTTTCAAGGTCAATGCCCTGCAGACCTGCTTTTTTGGCTAAATCCCATGACATAGCGGCTACCCGGAAGGAGTGTCCGCTTGTGTAAAAATCTTTAGCTTCTATTGCGGCTACAAGACATTCTATAATATCATGGGTTAAATTCCCATTATACTGAAAATGATTTATACTTGCAGTAGACAGCATCTTATTACATCATCCTTACTAGTTAGGTTCGAGGTTCAAGGTCGAGTGCCTCATCTTTATTCTGACTGAGTTGAAAATGAGTCTCATCTATTGCAAGTATAGCTTGCCCTTGTTTTTTTGTCAAGCGATAAATGGTAAAAAAACCTCCTTGCGTCAACGTCCATTTTGTGAAAAAAGATACGTAACTACTTAGGTTCAAGGTTCAATGGTTCACGGTTCAAAGTTGGAGGACAAGATACTCGAGTTCAAGGTTGGGGGCAAGGTGTCCAAACCGTGAACCGTTGAACTGTGAACCTGATAACCTAGGGTAGTTGTGTTATAATTTTAAAAAGTAACTTCAAGAGGAACGAGGAGTGATTGGTATGAGTCGCTTTGTCTTACAAGGAGAATATACACCCCAGGGAGGGCAACCTGCAGCAATTAAAAAGCTGGTGCGAGGTCTTAAAGAAGGTTATAAGCACCAGACATTATTGGGGGTTACGGGTTCTGGTAAAACTTATACTATGGCCAATGTTATTGCAGAAGTACAGAAACCTACCCTAGTTATTGCTCCTAACAAAACACTGGCTGCCCAGCTGTGTAGTGAGTTCAAAGAGTTTTTCCCGGAGAGTGCTGTAGAATATTTTGTAAGCTACTATGATTATTATCAGCCCGAGGCGTATATGCCTCAAACCGATCTGTACATAGAAAAAGACGCTTCTATTAACGACGAGATAGATAAGCTGCGTCATTCTGCCACCAGTGCTCTTCTGGAAAGACGCGATGTTATTATTGTGGCTAGCGTTTCCTGTATTTATGGGCTTGGTTCCCCAAAGGAATACCAACGACAGGTGGTGAGTCTGCGCTCAGGAATGCTTAGAGATAGAGATGAAGTTTTACGTCTTTTGGTAGCCATACAGTATACTCGCAACGACCTCACTTTAAAGCGTGGTAACTTCCGGGCACGAGGGGATGTTCTGGAAATATTTCCAGCTTCCTTTACCCAGAAGGCAATCAGAGTAGAATTTTTCGGTGATGAAATCGAACGTATTATGGAGATAGACCTGCTTACCGGTGAAGTGTTAGGGGTGCGAGACCATGTGGCTATCTTTCCGGCTTCTCATTTTGTTACTTCTCAGGAACGTTTAAAGAAGGCTCAAATAGCTATAGAAGAGGAGCTGGAGATACGTTTGGCAGATTTTAGACGAAGGGATAGGTTATTGGAAGCCCAGAGGTTGGAGCAACGAACTAGGTATGATCTGGAAATGATGCAGGAAATCGGGTTTTGCACCGGCATAGAGAACTATTCTAGGCATTTGGATGGACGTGCTGCCGGAACTCGCCCCTCTACTCTTATTGATTATTTTCCGGACGATTACCTTTTAATAATAGACGAATCGCATATTACCGTTCCTCAGATTGGTGGGATGTATGCTGGGGATAGATCGAGGAAAGAAACTCTGGTAGAGCATGGGTTCCGTCTTCCTTCAGCACTGGATAACCGTCCTTTAAATTTCAAAGAGTTTGAAGCCTTGATTGGTCAAGCTGTTTATACTTCTGCTACCCCGGGGACATATGAAGCAGAACACAGTCAACAGGTAGTGGAGCAGATTATTCGCCCTACCGGATTGGTAGACCCGAAAATCAGTATCCGCCCGGTTAAAGGGCAGGTGGAGGACTTATATTCCGAGATTAAACGTAGAGTATCTTGCCAGGAGCGAGTACTGGTTACGACTTTGACCAAAAAAATGGCAGAGGATTTGACTGATTACCTAGCAGAACTGGGAGTACTGGTGCGTTATCTTCACTCTGATATTAAGACTTTGGAACGAATGGAGATTATTCGTGACTTGCGCTTGGGAGTTTTTGACGTTCTGGTAGGTATCAATCTTTTACGAGAAGGGTTGGACTTGCCGGAAGTTTCACTGGTAGCTATTTTGGATGCTGACAAGGAAGGTTTTTTGCGCTCCACTCGTTCTCTGATTCAAACTACAGGTCGGGCTGCTCGTAATATTAATGGAACTGTGATCATGTATGCCGACAGGATTACAGACTCCATGCGGAGAGCTATCGAGGAAACAGAGCGGCGACGCAAATTACAGCTGAACTTTAATCGGCAACATGGCATTACCCCTGCAACTGTCAGTAAAGCGGTGCGAAAAGTGATTGAAGCTACCCGGGCAGCGGAAGAACCTGCCCTTTATGTTACATCTGCTGCTATTAAGAAAATGACTAAAAAAGAAAAAGAAAAAGAAATAAAACGTGTGGAACAGGAAATGCAGCAAGCAGCCAGAGAATTACAGTTTGAACGAGCAGCAGAGCTACGGGATATTCTTTTTTATTTGAGGGGTAGTGGAGGCATTAAATAGAGATAATTAACAGGGTAACATTATCAAAGATTAAACACACACTCAAACAGGGCGAGGGGTGCTGACGGCCAACTTCACTGGCACTACGGTTACATTTACCAAGAAAAAAGTGAGTTTTCAAGGAAAACAGGCTGCTTTTTTACTTTTTGTAAAGATGGCACATTAATTGCATTAATATGTTATAGAGAAGAGAAGAATAAGAGATGTATAGAAAACTAGGTTTATAGGTGTTTTAGTTTAATTTGCAGGGATAAGAGAATTTTTAATGGGGTTGGTAAGTGAAAATTGCTGAAAACTACGAAGGGGTTGTGCGTAAATATGCATGCAAAAAGCTGCAATGAAGTAAAAAGATGCAGAACTTTTAGTCAATTTTGGTAATTTCCTAAATAAATTTGGAGGTGTTGAGGATGAGCGTACTTAACTGGTTGGAAAATCGGTTGGCAGTTGATAGTGAAGGAGAAATTAGAAGTGTTAAAAAACGATAAGTCCGTATTGATATTTACTGGGCATTATGGTAGTGGCAAAACAGAGATAGCCATTAATGTTGCCCTAAAACTGTCGGAAAAGGCTAAAACTACACTTGTAGATTTGGATATAGTTAACCCGTACTTTCGTTTATGGGAAGAGAAAAGTAACTTGGAGAAACATGGTCTAAGAGTAATAGGTCCTAGTGATGGATTGGAATACTCAGACTTGCCGTTAATTCCACTGGGGGTTTCTGGAGCCCTGCAGGAAGAAAAAGAATTAACCATACTGGATGTGGGTGGAGATAAGGCTGGGGCAGTAGCACTGGGAAGATTTAAACCATATTTAAAAGATAATTATGAGATGTATTTTGTTATCAATGCTAACAGGGCAGGAACTAGGGACAGAAAATCAATCATAAAAATCCTAAGAGAAATAGAAGCATCCTCTAGGTTAAAAGTCAGTGGTTTAATTAACAACACACATCTGCTACAGCACACCACTGAAGATATTATCTTGGCAGGTCAGGAATTGGTCAGAGAGGTGGCTGAGGAACTAAATATTCCTTACGAGTATACAATCTTAGAAGAAAGCCTGCTTCAACGGCATATCAATCTGGATAAAATCAGCTCAAAAATTATGACTATAAAATTATATATGAAGTTACCTTTTGGCAGTCAAGGAGTCAGTAGGGGCAATCCCTTGTGGTTGCCCGAATAAGGAGGCATGGAAGATGGAAAAAG
>CAZLTH010000172.1:0-4385 GCA_964562355.1 uncultured Syntrophomonadaceae bacterium
AAGAAATATTCAAAAAGCTATGCCTTTCGCAACCGGAGCATCATGACGGTTTTAACGGGCTGGCTTTTGTCTATTACGCAGCAGGGGAATTTAAAAAGGCGGAGTGGTTCATGGAGGAGGCGCTGAAATGGGCCTATAAATTTAAGGAAGAGGGTACCATTGACCTTGAAGTAATAGAGGAGATGGAAGAGAACTACCGCTGTCTGCAGCGAAGAGAGTCGCTGGATGTTGCCGGTAAAAATTTCTTTCCCGGAGAAGCAAAGGAGCTTTATTCTACAAATCTGGAGACCTGGTATAAGAACGCCTATGCCGCACCAGTGGAACGCCGCTTTCAAATGGTGCTGGAAGTTCTGGAGCAGCCGCTGCCTTTTGAGCTTCTAGATAGGGAAGATGTGGATTTTGGAGAAGATATTCAGGATCAGAAAAGTTTACAGGAATTTTTTTTCAACTTTTACCAGGAACTTTTGGTCAAGAAAGAGATGGACAAGTGCTGGCAACTGCTGGAAAAATTTCGCTCTTGCCAGCCCGGTTTATACAGGAAAGATCATTATTTTTTTGATAAGCATCTTATCCAGCAGGCCCTTTTTCGGAGTAAGCAGGAAAGGATTGGGGATTACCTGGATTTTTTCAAAGAGTCTCCTGAACAGGGGATCGATGAGCTGATCGTTGTGCTGCAGCTTCTTCAGTTTTACGGCTTGGTCGATCTGGCAGAAGCATTTTCACGGAGCGTTTATCGAAAAGTTCAGGATTCCCAGAAAATTATTCCCGGTGCGTTTATAGAGTTTGCAGATATCATCTTTTTCTGCACGGTAGAAAAGCTTTATTACCGCCTACAAAAGGGTGAGTGCCTTACCCGGGAAGAGTTTAATGAGAGTCTGCAGGAGTATGAAATCAGTGTAGATGCAGAGTCATTTGATGATATTCTCTTTTATCTTTCTCCCGGTGATGATAGACACAAAACGGAAGTCCTGCTGCAAAACAAAGCCGGATCAAGTATCAGCAAGATTCTTTCCCTGCTCCTCTGGCAGCTTCGCAAATATATGCTGGAGCAGAAGGGGATGCGTTTTGCTGTTTCAGCAGAATTATTTTCCTGGCTGTTTAAAATATTTACGGATGCAGAAGAGCCTCAGGACGTTATTTCTGCTAACTTTTTTACTCTTCCCCGGGAAAGGTTTAGAGAGCACCTCATGAAACTGGGAGGTCTTCTTTCCAACCAGTGGCCGAAGATCGCAGCACTGCTCTGGAGTGCCCCCTATCTTTATGATTTTTTACTCGGGCATGGGGTGATTGAAGATAAATGCCACCAGGAGGCCTTGGAGATTATTGCGGAGCTGAAAGAGGAGTTTATCCGGGGTTATTCTAACCGGCTCTGGGAGTTCAGTTTTGTGCATACGTGGCCCACTGCCGATGGCGTACCTGATGAAGAAAAGGCCGCTGAAAAAGAGAGATTGGCAAAGACCTTTTGGGAGGTATCGGAGAGACAAAAAAGCATGGCTGGCACCGCTGCTGCAGATGCAGATGATGATTGGGCAAATTTATTGCAGTTTGCGCTGGAGGGGGAGGAAAAACCGCCACTTGAGGAAAAACCACCACTTAACAAAGAGGAGCGAGCAGCACTACAAAAGAAACTAGAGAAAAAGAAACATAAGAAAAAAGAAGCTAAAAAACAAAGGCGGAAGCAGAGGCAAAAGCAGAAAAAAAGAAAGAAATAATGCGGAGAGTGCCTGGGACACAGGGGCAGGCTCTCCCACTTCCCACTTCCAACTCCCTCGGCAGGTAAAAACGGTATAATACTGTCAGAACAAGAGCGAGAAACAAAAAAGAGATGTAGACAACAATAGGCAATTCAACTTTAAAAGCTGTTACTACAAGTAAGACAGTGGAAATAAAGAGGAAAGGGAGCAGGGTCAAAAACTTATCCAGTAAAAGGATTGCAGTTATTTTTTGATAGGAAAGAAGCGTGCGTTGGCGGAAAAAATAGGCCCTAGTTAATTCACCGCCAAACTTGCTGGAGGGAGTTACGCTTTCGACAAAATTACCGATTAAATAAATGGCGAAAAACTCCCGGAAACCGATACCTTTATAAAATTTTTTAAGCAAATAATACCACCGGTAAGCAGTTAGAGAAAGAGTAAATACTTGGAATAGACACAGCAGTAGCAAGATAAAAGGATTTGTAGGCAGGAACACATCTTTAATGCTTTCCCAGCCAGCCAGAAAGATTATACTGACTATAATAAGTATGGTTAAAGCCCAGTAGAAAGAACGGTTTTTAAACACTGGTGTGTTGTTCCTCTTTTTATTTTAAAAGAAGATGTGAGTGCATCTCCCTTGCGCCTAAATGAGAATAATTTTCATCTATTTTGGTATATTGAATTTACAGTTCGGTGTCAAGGGAGTTTTTGTCCAAGAGGTGTATGAATTGAGCCTAATAACCTAAAACGGACAAAACAAAAAATTAGCACATAATGGCATGGTCAATAGTTAATAAAAAGAATAAACTTAATAAGGTAAATTAATAAAGTTAGGCATATTTCCAATCATATTTATTATTGTGAAAAGCATTTCAGCAGGTGAAAATTTTAACTTAAAGTAGATTTTTTCTTTAGCTAGGCAGGAATCCTGACAAATGTGGCGAAATATAAAATCAAGTTACTTAATTAAACTAAATAATAAAGATTCCAGCAGGGTTACTTTGAGGATTGAGGGAGGATTAGTGATTTGAGTGAAATCACAGGGAACAGCAGGTATGTTAAAAAAATGAATCGTATGGCAGTTTTAAATATAATAAAGGAACAGGACTTTGTTTCTCGTCAGAAGTTGGCTGAGATTACCGGTCTCACTCCTCCGACAATTACAGGTATTGTCAGAGAGCTTTTGGTTAGGGGATTTGTTAAAGAGGAAGGTTTAGGAAAATCCAGTGGTGGCAGAAAGCCTGTAAAACTGAAATTTAACAGGCTGGCCGGTTTTGTAATCGGGGTTGAAATTACTTGCCAGGAAATTGTTATTGGGGTAGCGGATTTAAAGAACGAACCCATGCAAATGCAAAAATTTACACAGGATATGAGCGACCCACAAGCAGCGGTTACCTTTTTGATAGAGAAAATCAAAGATCTCTCTGATTTTGCCGGGATGAGTGGGAAAAAATTTTTAGGGTTGGGGGTTGCTTTTCCAGGTCTTTTGTTGGCTAGGGAAGGGGTCATCAAAAGATCGGTTAACCTAGGCAGAAAATGGGATGATTTTCCTTTTAAAGCTGTGATGGAAGAAAAATTAGGCATGACAGTTTGTATCGAAAACAACTCCAATGCTTCAGTCTTAGCGGAGCGCTGGTTTGGAGGGGGTACCGACTGTCGTGACTTGGCATATATTAACCTGGGTGAAGGTATAAGTGCCGGGATTATCATAGATGATCGTATTGTGCAGGGTTTTCAGGGCCATGCCGGCGAAATTGGTCACATAGTGATGCTGGAAGAAGGTCCTCTTTGCAACTGTGGTAATCGAGGTTGCCTGGAAAGCATTTGTGGCATACCGGCAATAGTACGCAAAGTGAATGAAGAAATACCTCTTTTTAAAAAGGATGATTCGTTAAGACAATTGTGGCAACGTCAGGGAAGTGTAAATATTGAAGATATTATTGAAAGTGCTGCCGTAGAGGGTTCTTACGCACACCAAACGATTTACCAGTTAGGGAGGTATATAGGGATAGGTGTTTCCAATTTGATAAACCTGTATAATCCCAAAATGGTATTTATTGGTGGCAAGCTGGCGGATGCGGGAGAAGCTTTGTTGCCATCTTTGCTAAAAGCGGTACAAACTCATACCTTCCCGGAAATGGCACATGCTACCAGCATTAAAATTTCCAAGCTGGGCACAAACTCTGGAACTATTGGTGCCTGTGCCTTGATTTTAAGAGAGCTTTTCAAGCCTTCTCACTCTACTATTTTGCAAAAGGGCGGTAACGTGTCATGAATTATAGTTAATATGTAAGGGAGGAATTATTTTGCGATACTACTATCCGTACAAAGAAATACCAGGGTGCCATGAGATAATAAAACCCGGCACTCAAACTAAGCAGACAGGTTTTGCCTTGCTCAAATTGCCTGCCCGGACAGTTTTTGAATCTGAGACTAAAGACACGGAAACAGTATTGGTAATCCTGAAGGGAAGTTGCCGGGTTGAGACAGGGGACAGAACCTTTAATAACCTTGGAAGACGAAAGGATGTTTTTTCCGGAGCGGCTACTGCGGTATATTTGCCGTTGGAAAGTTTCTATAGAATCACAGAAACTTGTGGGCAGGAGCTGGAAATAGCTGTGTTAACAGCAAAAGCCCAAAAAAAATATACTCCTTTTGTGGTGGAACCGGAAGAAGTTATTATAAATCAGC
>CAZLTH010000173.1:0-4344 GCA_964562355.1 uncultured Syntrophomonadaceae bacterium
ATAGACGATGTTAGAGGACTAAAAGTTCCAAAGAGTTTCGCACCGGAATCTAGTATAATGTTCGCAAGAGCATCTTTAAGCACACAAGTGTAGCTGGCGACGGGCAGTCAAATTAGGGGGCAGATGAGTCATGAATGTAAACTCTACGAACGATAATACCATTAGAGCTCTTGTTCATACCGCTGTAGAATCCTACGCCGTGGGTTTCCAAGCGCGTCATGAGGCTGAGGTGGACAATCCCGAGGGAACCATAAACATGAAAATCCATAACGTATTTATTGAGGCTTTGGGCGAGGAAATACAGTATTACACTGCTCTAGTTCGTTCCTTAGACAGTTCTCTCGGCAATATGCTTGAGAAATTGGCGATTAATATCGCAAAGCTAAACTTCGAAGTAAGAACAAATGTGGAGGGACCTCTGGCGATAGAGCAGACAAGCTTAATTGCGGAACTTCTTGAGGGATATAAGCGGAGAGACAAGCACCCAACGGTGCAGGACTATCAACCACTGCGTACCATGGGTGGAAATAGCAGAATGGCACTAGTAAGGCGTCATGATAGTGACTATTATTTGATTGACACGAGCACAAATGACCACTATTTGATTGAACTGAAAATCGGGGGCGACTTGGACAACAAGAAGGCCAGGTCCGAAAAGGAAGCCATATTGGAGCAATTTGCCATTCTGTCTAATGTTCTGCCACGCGAAACTAGTATCAAAATCTTTTTTGCCACTGCGTACAACCGATTCGGCGAAGATAAGCCTTGGAGACAAGAAAGGGTTAGGCAGTTTTTTGCTGATGACGAATTGCTTATCGGTGGCGATTTCTGGAATTTTGTGTGTCGTTCGTCTGATGGCTATCGCGTTGTACTAGATGAATACCGCAAGAGCGCATATCTAATCAAGGACGCACTCGAGTCAATAAAGAAGACTTATTTGGGTTGAATCATGAACGAATACAACTATGAAATCTATCACGGCGATAGCTACAAACTTATCAAGCAGGTTCCTTCTGCCAGCATCGACCTCATTTTGACAGACCCTCCCTACAATTTGTCGCCATACTCAACGGGTAACATAAAGTTGCCCTGGCGTAAGGAAATAAATAACGATGTCGCAGAGTGGGACCGGGAGATTTTTGCGCCTGAGGATTGGGTTTTTGACTTCAAGAGGATTCTGAAGCCTACAGGAAACATCTTCGCTTTCACTAGTTATAACTTGCTTGGTAGATGGCACAAGGCTTTCGACCCCGAATTTGACACGTTTCAGTTCATGGTATGGCATAAGACGAATCCTGTTCCAAAGGTTAGAAGAGCGGGTTTTCTCAATAGCTGTGAGTTGATAGTATGTATGTGGAACAAAGGACACACTTGGAACTTCACTAGTCAGAAAGAAATGCATAACTTTTTCGAATCTCCTATTTGTATGGGTACAGAGAGGGTAAAAAATCCTGTTCAACCCACGCAGAAACCTCTAAAGCTTTTGGAGCATATAATAAAAATAGCGAGCAATGCGAGACAAGTAGTCTTAGACCCCTTTATGGGAGTTGGGTCTACCGGCGTCGCTGCCCTGAGATTAGAAAGGAAGTTTATCGGAATCGAAATTGACGAAAGCTACTTTAGGGCAGCTGAAGAACGCCTAAAGCAGTATCGAATGGTGCTAGTTTGAGCCTTTCAATCGGTCATTTCGTGGAGTCACGTGTGGTGACGGTATTAAGACAATGTATACGGAATCTGACCTTATTGCCCCAGCCTTGCGATTCATGAAGCAGAACCCAAACGGCGTGACTACGTCAGACCTTATCAAGCACCTCATTGATGTCCTAAAACCTTCTGGCCACGATAAAGAAATCATTCCCGGAAGAAAGGATTCATACTTCAGTCAGAAGGTTAGGAATCTGAAGTCCCATAATACCCTTGAAAAACACAACTGGGCAGAGTACGAAAAAGTAGGCAAGAATGGAATATGGAGGTTAACGCCGGCGGGAACTCAACATCTTGATGAGATAGAAATGGCATTTGATGATACCCAACCAGAAGATATTCTATCTTCGCTGAGTAATCAGGGCTTTAGCCGGAAGATTATCCAGAAGGAAGCTAAAAAAGACTATTCGGGTTTAATAATTGAAGAGGGCTCAATTGATAACAGAACGACGACACAAAGGAATAGGTCGAATAAGCTCAGAGAGATTGCCATAAGCGAATTCAAGAGGAAAAATAATGGAAGACTATTCTGTATAGTGTGTGGCTTTGATTTCTATGAGACCTACGGGAAAATAGGTAAAGATTTTATTGAGATTCACCATCTGAACCTATGCACTTGATGGATATTGAAGGGGCAAAAATAACTGTAGACAAGGCCTTAAGGAAGATTGCTACCGTTTGCCCTAACTGCCACAGAATGATACACCGCACAAAAGAGGGTATGTTGTCTATTGAAGATGTTAAGGCTTTGCTCGGTATGAGTCACGACAAACCGAGTTGAACTTTTAGGCTTTCAAGCCTCCTCTTTTAAGGTCCACTTCCCTGAACCAACACTTACGAAGCGGTCATCAGACCAAAGGCGAGCTGCCATTGTCGCTGCTGGTCGTTTGCTTTCTGTTTCGATAAGTCCCCTTTTTATGGTCACCTCGACCACTTCAGTTGGTGAGAGTGGCTTTTTCTCAGACTTTAGCACCTCGTAAGCGGCATCGCTGAAGCTCATTTTACCCTTTACACGAGGCATCTGAAGACCTCCTGCGTTTTGTTGGCTTCTTAGCCTTCTGCAAAACTACTATGTATTGATGTGCGATGTTCGGCACATAAGCATACGGGTAACCGTAGGGCCTCAATCTTGTTCCGGCTTCATACCAGACTATTTCACCTTTGGGAATTAACCCTTGCTGTTGTGCCCTTCTGGCTATATCTACGTGAGTGAAGATATATTCACCATTTTGGTAGGCATTCCGAACAATGATTGCCATATATTTCCCGTTCTGCAAAACTCGGCAACACTCTCTTAATATTTGTTCCATTGAGTCAAGGTAGTCTTCATAAGTTGGAAGATTAGCCAAGTCACGAGAGTCTTCGGACCGCATATCATAGTCGGTTCTTCTGTTAGTGAAGTCACTGTATTGACCGTTGCACATGGTTTTTTCAAGATGAACATTATAGGGCGGGTCAGTAGTGATGAACTGGAAATACTCATCACCGAAGCTCCTCAGTATCTCAAGGCAATCACCTTGAATAAGCTCATACTTCTTTAGGTTTGCCCCTTCTGAGTTGCACTTGTCAATAACCCTCTCATAAACATCAATCCATTTGGGATTAATCTCTATCCCGACACAGTTGCGAGGAGGATTTGATATAGCGGCGCCTATGAGTGTTCCGCCAACACCTGCAAATGGGTCTAATACTCTGTCATTTCGCTTTGTAAAGAACTCAATAAGCAATTTCATTAGCTCCGGTGGCTTGTTAGCACCGTGAACCTTGCGCAGTTCATGAGCATATTTGCTCGAATAGGATGTGGTCAGCAGGGTCTTCGTGAAATATAACCACTCAGAACCAGGAAGTTCGTTCAAAGCATTTTTGGGGTGGACTTCTCGTTCCTCAGTTGCTTTGTAATGGTTGACACCATTCCGTTTGAAGTACTTGAGAAAAAGTTCGTTCAAAATGGGGCAGTTTTGAGCTTTGTCACAGTCAAAACAGTCAATAGTCCTGTCTTGGCAGAACTCTCGAATACTATCGGTGTCTTGAGCTAAGAGCAACAACTGTTGTTCATTCATCACAGCTACCAGTTTATAACAGCCGCTTTTTACCCCCACGCTTAGGGCTGTATGTCGCGGCAAATATCTCCAGTTTGTCCCTTTCCACAAGCCATGTATTGCGGAGTTTGGTTGCAGGTATGTCACCTTGGCGACACAGACGTTTTGCTGTATCGGGATGGATATTTAGCCTTTTGGCCACCTCTATAACCGTGCAGTAGTTATCAAAGGGCATTTATATCACCCTGACAAGATGATAAACCATAATGCTCTTTTTGTCAAGTGGAATTCTTAGTCATTGCAGAGTGGATGCCATTTGTTGATAAGGTCGGTTTCCTCGGCGTAGCGGGCCTCTTTATCACCACTCGTGTGTGTATGGATATGAGTATGTAGTGCTTCAGTCGTTTTCGGACAAATCGATGGTGTCAAAATGATACAACCCGACCCCGATTTTTGTCAAGTCACCACATCTGTTCACCTCCTTCCGCCTAGCGGTGGCTTCTCTCAGTTTCCTCTTTCGCTCAGCCAGTAGCGCCTCCGGGTTACCCCGGTAGTAGTCAACCGGGCGCAAGTATTTCAGAGCAGAATGAAGCCGCTCCTC
>CAZLTH010000174.1:0-4298 GCA_964562355.1 uncultured Syntrophomonadaceae bacterium
TCTAAAACGGACTTTCCACCTTCTAAAAGAGAGAGGTTTTAAGGTTTATACTCACCATAAGGTTCCTCCCAACGACGGAGGCATCTCCCTGGGCCAGGCCGTTATTGCGGATAGGAGCGCCGGAGAGTGAGGATATGTGTTTAGGTGTACCAATGAGAGTAATAGAGAGGGAAGGAACTAACGGCCTGGTGGAGCTGGGAGGGGTTAAATACGAGGCTCTGGATTCCAGCTCGTTGACGATGTGAAGGTGGGAGAGTATGTCATTCTGCATGCGGGTTTTGCCATCCAGAAGTTAGATGAGAAGGAAGCCCAAGAGACACTCTCCCTGCTCAGGGAGGTGTTTGAGAATTCTACATGAAATACCTGGATGAATTTCGTAACGGCGAGCTCGCTCACCGCTTAGTCACAAAAATCCACCAGCTGGCTGGGGATAGAGAGATAACCCTTATGGAGGTCTGCGGCACCCATACCATGTCCATTTTTAGATATGGGTTGCCGACCTTACTGCCTCCCAACATCAGACTGCTTTCCGGGCCCGGCTGCCCCGTTTGTGTTACCCCTAATGGTTATCTAGACCAGGCTGTTGCTTATGTTCGGGAGAAGAATATAATCCTAACTACCTTTGGGGATATGATAAGGGTTCCCGGCTCCAGCTCCAGCTTAGAGAGGAAAAGAGTCAGGGAAGGCAATGTCCAGGTGGTCTATTCTACCTTGCAGGCCCTGAAAATAGCCGGGGACAATCCCCATAAAAGAGTGGTATTCTTTGGGGTGGGCTTTGAAACTACTTCTCCGACGGTGGCCGCCTCCTTGGTAAAGGCAAAGAGAGAAAAAATAAACAATTACCTGGTGCTCTCTGCCCACAAACTGATACCTCCGGCTATGGAGGTTCTGGTCAGCGAGCCGGAATTGAATATTGACGGTTTTATCTGCCCGGGGCATGTGAGCACCATCATCGGGGCTGAACCTTATAAAGCCATTGCCGAGGGCCGTCATATTCCCTGTGTTATCGCTGGCTTTGAGCCCCTGGACATATTGCAGGCCATTTATATGCTCATTAGCCAGATTGAGAAAGGGAGAGCAGAAGTAGGCATTCAGTATCGGCGGGCTGTGAGAGGGGAGGGGAATCCCCGGGCCCTAAGTTTGCTTGAGGAAGTGTTTGAAGTGGAAGATACTTACTGGAGAGGACTGGGGGTTATCCCGGCTAGCGGTCTTAAGATTGGAGATAAATATGGCCAGTTTGATGCCGAGAAGGTTTTGGATATAGAGGCTGAAGAGACAAAGGAAGACCGGGGTTGTATCTGCGGGGATATATTGCGGGGGATGAAGACGCCTGGCGATTGCCCCTTGTTCAAAACTATCTGTCGTCCCGAAAATCCCCTCGGAGCCTGTATGGTATCCAGCGAAGGAACCTGCGCCGCTTATTATAAATATGGAGAAGTTTAAGCTAATCGGACACTGATTTACACTGATGAATAGAACGAAAGCATAAACCACAGGTGAACGCAGATGGAAGCACAAAATCAAGTAGTCTCTGCGTTCTCTGCGGTGAAAATTAAATAAACAGTGTTTACCTGTGTTTATCTGTGGTTATGATTTTTCTTGTAATCTGTAAAAATCTGTGTCTATTAAGGGTCATTATATTATGAAAGAAACAAAGAGGATACTCTTAACTCACGGCAGCGGGGGGAAGCTGTCCGGCGAATTGGTGAGGGAGGTCTTCTTAGCGGAATTTGATAATGATATCCTCGCCGAGTTAACGGATGCGGCTATCCTGAAGCTTGCGGGAACCTCCCTGGCTTTTACCACCGATTCTTATGTGGTTAACCCCCTTTTCTTCCCCGGAGGAGATATCGGTAAGTTATCCATCTGCGGCACGGTAAACGACCTGGCAGTGATGGGAGCTAAGCCCTTATTTATTTCCTGTGCCTTAATCATGGAAGAGGGACTGGATTATTCAATTCTAAGAAGAGTAGTCAAGTCGATGCAAAAGGCTGCCGAAGCCGCTGGCGTTACAATTGTTGCCGGCGATACCAGGGTAGTAGAGAAGGGCGGGGCGGACGGATTATTTATCACCACCGCGGGAATTGGTCTGGTAGATAAGGAGCTCTCCCTTTCCGCGAAGAAGGTTAAAACAGGAGACAAGGTTATCCTGAGCGGGACTATTGGCGACCACAGCCTGGCTGTCTTAGGGGAACGAGGGAATCTTGACTTCCGGACCGAGATTGAGAGCGACTGTGCTCCTCTCCATGATTTGATTGCCCGGGTCCTTAAAGTTTCCCGGAAGATAAGATTTATGCGTGACCCTACCCGGGGAGGGCTGGCCGCAGCTTTGAACGAAATAGCCAGGGAATCGGGATTGGGCATTCTCATTGAGGAAAGAAGTGTTCCTATCAAGGAGGCCGTTAAATCCCTGGCGGAGCTTTTAGGCTTTGACCTCTTCTCTCTAGCCAATGAGGGAAAGGTAGTGCTCATCGTGGCCCCGGAGGAGGCAGAGAGGGTAAGTAACGAGATGCGAGGACACGAATTGGGGAAAGAGAGCCATATTATTGGGGAGATAGTGGCCGAACCCAAAGGAAAAGTGGGGCTCCGCACCCTGGTGGGAGGCACCCGTATCGTGGATATGCCCGTGGGTGAGCAGTTGCCCAGGATCTGCTGAAATGTCTTGACAGCCCTGAAGCAAGATATTAAAATGGCTTAAATGATTTGGCGGGGTGAAATTATATTCATTGGTGAGGTTAAAGTTGACGGAGATAAGCGAGCTACTTCAGGAGCGGCGAAATAAGTTAGAGGAGATAAGGAAAGCAGGGATTAAGCCTTACGGAGGTAAATTCCTCCGTAGCCACTCTCTCGGCGACAAAATAGAAGTGGGCGAGAGAATATCAGTGGCCGGGAGGATAAGGCAGCTTCGCAGCCATGGGAAGACCGCTTTTGCTGACCTTAAAGGTGAGAGAGGTAGAATTCAGATTTATGTTAGCTTTGACCTCATAGGAGAAGAAAAGTATAGTTTGTTTCATAAATTGGATATCGGCGATTTCATTGGAGCAGAAGGAGAAGTCTTCCGGACGAAGACAGGGGAACTGACGGTGAGGGTGGAGAAGTTCACCCTCCTCTCCAAGTCCTTGAGGCCTCTACCGGAAAAGTGGAAGGGTTTGAAAGATGTGGAGATAAGGTATCGGCAGCGCTACCTGGATTTGCTCAGCAATGAAAAAGTGAGAGATATATTTAATCTTCGCAGCCGGCTTATCAGCGTTATGAGGGAGTGGCTGGATAAAAAAGGATTTTTAGAAGTGGAGACGCCTATCCTGCAGCCTATCCCGGGAGGAGCGGCGGGGAAGCCGTTTAAGACCCATCAGGATACCCTAAGGATGGACCTCTATCTGAGAATTGCCCCGGAACTGTATCTGAAGAGGCTCCTAGTGGGTGGATTTGAAAAAATCTATGAGCTCAACCGCAGTTTTCGCAACGAGGGAATCTCTACCCGTCACAATCCCGAATTTACTATGTTAGAGGTTTATGAGGCTTACGCTGATTATGAAGATATGATGAATTTGATAGAGGGGCTCATTGTCCATCTGGCCGAGGAGCTCCTGGGGAAAAAGGAGATTGTTTATCAGGGAAAGAAGGTGGATTTGACTCCTCCCTGGAGGAAGCTAACCTTTCGCCAGGCCATGCAGGAGATGTATGGAGTGGATATTGAGGAAGATGATGTGGAATCCTTGACGAAAAAGTTGAGTTCGGCGGGGATAAAAGTGGAAGGCGATAGGGTAACCAGGACGGGGCTGGTGAGGTTATGGGAAAGGGCGCTAAGCTCAGCTTCTCCCTCTCCCACTTTTATCATTGACTATCCGGCTTTTCTCTGCCCTTTAGCCAGGAGAAAGAATGAAATGGTGGCCGAGCGGTTCGAACTCTTCATCGGCGGTTGCGAGTTAGCTAATGCCTATTCGGAGCTGAACGACCCCCGGGAGCAGCAGGAGAGGTTTGAATCCCAGCTACAGGAGGGAGCGGACGAAAATCAGTTTCCCTTTGTGCCCCTTAGGGTAGATGAGGATTTCGTTCGGGCCCTGGAATATGGTATGCCTCCGGCGGGAGGGTTGGGCTTGGGGATTGACCGCTTAGTAATGCTCTTTACCGATTCGCCCTCTATCAGAGAAGTAATTCTCTTTCCCCAACTGAAACCGGAGAGCCGTTAGAAAAAAACTTTCACCACGAAGGCACAAAGGCACAGAGAAGAACCTTAAGGATAAAATATAAACCACAAGATTTCACCAGATTTACACAGATAAGGATTAAGATTTAAT
>CAZLTH010000175.1:0-4298 GCA_964562355.1 uncultured Syntrophomonadaceae bacterium
AAAAGTTCCGTAAAATAATAAACAGGCAGTTCTTCCGAATAACCGGTCTTCTCTTTTAAAATCTGCTGGTAGGTGACCAGATTATAATGGCAAAGCGGACAAGCTACTACCAGCCCCTGCGCACCGTTTTTATAAGCAGATAAAAGAACTTTGCCCACAGTATCTTTGGCGAGTTCTTCTTCGGTAATAGAAAGATAAGCACCACAACAATCCGTGCGATACGGATAAGATACTACTTCTGCACCAATAGAGCTTATAAATTCCTCAATAATGGAAGGATTCTCCGGATTATCAAACTGCATCTCTTTTTGCGGTCTTAAAAGCAGACATCCGTAATAGGCTGCCAATTTCTTGTCTTGCTGGGGAACTTTAATTTTCTCCGACAGGCGAGTGAAACCTATCTCTTTTTTGAGCATTTCTAGGTAATGCAGCACCTCTACATCTCCGGCATAGTCTGTTTCTAGGTAGCCTGTTATCTTCTCTCTGGCTTCCTTGTCGTTGTTAATCGCATAATTTGTACGCTTGAAAACATGGTGGCAAGCAGCGCAGAGAGTAACCAGTTTCTCCCCTCTTTCCTTTACTGCCACTAGGCTCCTGACGGGGGATAGCAGAGGAAAATACTCATCTCTGGCTAAGGGATATACAGCACCACAGCACTGCCATTCCTCAATCTCTTCCAGTTCTACTCCTAAAACTTTAGCAGCACGTAGAGCAGACTTCTCAAATTCTTTTGCTTTAGTTTTAAGAGTACACCCGGGATAAAAGCTATAACGCACCCTTCTCACCTCCTGTAAATGTGATTGCCAGTTTTTTATTATAATATTTATAATAATTCAATATTGAGAAGTTTGTATTTTATCTATATTCTCCGTCACAAAAAGAAGTCCTGCCTCCATTGTTATAATTATTAAAATTTTTCTAAAAAGTATTAATTTAATTTCTTCTTGCCATTTGACAATTAGCAAAAACATGTAGTAATATGGGGATGTTCTCTATAAACTTTTAGCTAGTTTTAACTAACTAGAACAAAAACTTCGCTTCGCAACTTGAAAATTTAAGATTAAAAATCAATATAATATTAAGAAAAAACCATCGTTTCAGATAGCATTGAGGTGATACAGCTAGTAAAGTTTAATCTAAAAAAGAAATATTAGTGCATATTCTACATATTCTAATTAAAAATAAAAAATGTCCTTGATTTCTTGTAAATAACGAATAACGTAGGGAGATGATATTTATGCATGAACTAGGAATTATCGGTGGAGGTCACGGGGGACTAGCTGTTCTTACTCTGATCTCAAAAATGGACGATTTCCGGGTAAAATGGCTAGCTGACCTAGATAAAAATGCTATTGGAATGCAAAAGGCTAGGGAGTTAGGTATTGCTACTATCCAAGATTTCGTGTCTGAACTGACAGATGAAAGACTGGACATGGTCATTGAAGTTACTGGCAATGAAAAAGTACAAAGTTTAATTGATACCCACAAAAAACTAGACCTGATTGTTCTTGAGTCCCTAGCTGCGAAAATTCTGATAACTGTTGTTAGCAACCAAGAAAGACTTGTAAAAACACTGCAACGAGAAGCAGCTAATCTAGCCGATTCTACGGAAAGCCTAGTTTCTTCTATTGCTCAAATAACTACCGCCATGGAACACTTGACAACTGAGGCTGATAAAATAGCCCACTTAAGCCATAGTCTAGAAGATACTACCCAAAAAACCCAAGACACCGTCAACAATACTAATGAGATCCTAAGGTTCATTGAAAAAATAAGCAGACAAACCAAAATAATAGGGCTAAACGCTTCCATTGAGGCTGCTAGGGTGGGAGATGCCGGGAAAGGCTTTGCCGTTGTCGCCGATGAGGTAAAAAAACTGGCCGATAATAGCAGTATTTCAGTAGAAAAAATTACTACCAATATCAACAGCATAACTACTTTTATGGAGACCATTAACAAAGAAATCCAGCATACCAGCACCTCTGCTGAAGAACATGTGGCCGCTTCCGAGGAAATCAGCAGCGCTATCAGTGACATAGAAAGAATTTCTTTATCTTTGAAAGAATTAGCTGAAAAGATGCTGAAAATTACCTAAATAAAAAAAAGCGGTCGCCCGCTTTTTTTTATTCTTTTCTATAAACAGAAAGAGCCTTCTTTTTAAAACTAAATTTCTCTATCTGCGAGATAAATTCTGAAGCACCAAGAATAAAATAGCCTTCTTCCTTCAAACTTTTAGAAAAATTGGCCAGAAGCTCATCTTGGGTTTCCTTTTTGAAGTAAATAAATACATTACGACATAAGATAAGATCATAATCTTTTGGATAAATATCCTTTAAAAGATTATGCTCCCGGAAATGAACGTTTTTCTTGACTTGGTTTTTTATGGTATATTTATCATCCTGTAAGTCAAAATATTTCTTCACCAAAGCTGGAGGTAAGTTTTTCAAAAGATTGGCAGAATACTTTCCCTCCTTAGCTGTCAACAGTATTCTTTTATCAAAATCAGTAGCATCAATTCTGAATCTGGCTATTTTTGCTTCTTCCATCAAAATAGCTAAAGAATAAGCTTCAGCACCAATGGAACACCCGGCACTCCAGATTTTTAAAGCGTTCTTTTTTGTGGCGATATCCGGTATTACTTTGTTTTTTAGCGTTTCATAAACCTTAATATCACGAAAAAATTCTGAGGTATTAATTGTGATATGATCACGAAAACGATTTAAAAGAGCATCGTCCTTCTTTAAGCGATTATAAAAGCCATTATAGTCAGAGGTTTTTTGTCTTTCCATAAATTGATCTATACGCCGTTGTAGTTGTTTTTGTTTATAGCTGTTCAGGTCAAGACCTATTAAAGTACGAATATCTAGTTTAAACTTTTCAAAAGCTGTCTCTACAACCATCTACATCTTCCTTTCCACCCAACCCACTGGGCAACCACAAGAATTGCCCCTACATTCCAGTTTGAAAGCTTGAAAGTTCAAAAGTTTAAAAGTTTGGGGTTCAGAGTTTATAGTGATAGAACAGCCACTTTGCTCGACTCCCCACCTTCACTCTCGTTTGGTAGGGACTCGTTGTTCACCGTCCCAGGCTTCTCACCACTTTCTACTTTCTACTTTCCCACTTTTTCACTTTTCATTTTTCACTTTTCACTTCTTTCAGACTTTCACTTCTGCTGTCAATACCTTCGCAATATCCTGCAAAGGAAGAATCTTGTCCGCCGCCCCTTGCTTGACTACAGATTTAGGCATACTGTATATCACACAAGTATCCTCATCCTGAACCATGGTTCTACCTCCTCTTCCTTTAAGTTTAACCATGGCCTCAGCCCCGTCTTTCCCCATGCCAGTGAGAATAACTCCAATTACTTTAGAGCCATAAACATCAACAGCAGAGGACATCATTACATTGACAGCGGGGCGCACATGTTCTACCGGAGGATCCTGATTAAGATCCACTCTGCCGCCACTGCTGACGGTCATATGATAGCCACCGGGAGCCAGCAAGGCAAGCCCAGGAATTAATCTGTCATTCCTTTCGCCTTCTTTAATATTAATAGCACACAGTTTATTCAGCCGTTCAGATAGAGCCCTTGTAAATCCAGGCGGCATGTGTTGGGTTATAATAATAGGAGCAGGGAAATCTCGTGGCAAACCTGTTAAAACCTGTTCTAACGCACGAGGACCTCCGGTAGAAGATCCTATCGCTACCACATGCTGGAACCCACCATCTCTAGGTCTCTGGACTAAAGGTAAGCCTCTGTCTTCAAGCAATGATTGCTCGGAAAAAATCGACTTTCCCTGACTTTTCCAAGGTGCTTCCAGACTCACTTTCTCTGGCAAATGTTTTAAGTTTTTGGCACTAGAAGCCAGCCTAGCTTTGGCGAGAAGCTCCTCTTGTATAGTACTCATATCTTTCGTCAAAGAACTAGGCTTGGCTATGAAATCAAAAGCTCCTAGGGCAAGTGCTTCCACGGTGGTTTCACTACCCCTCCGGGTAAGACTACTCACCATAATTACCGGTAAGGGATTTTTTTGCATAATCTTCTTTAAAGTCTCAAGACCATTCAAGCGTGGCATTTCCACGTCCAAGGTGAGCAGGTCCGGATCAAAGCGCTCTATTTTCGCCAAAGCATCCTGACCATCCCTAGCTGTAGCTACCACCTGAAAGGTGCTGTCGCTTTTAAATATATCTGAAATAACCTTACGCATCAAAGCAGAGGCATCAACAACCAGCACTTTTATCATAGTTCCCACCACCTCTATCTTCCCTTTCTCAATTCTCAATTCTCAATTCTCAAT
>CAZLTH010000176.1:0-4297 GCA_964562355.1 uncultured Syntrophomonadaceae bacterium
ATCGGGATAGCATTGCTCGTTTAGGAGTAGATGCCCAGGAGAGTGCTCGTATGGCAGAGAACCAGGGACACCTTTTGGATCTTATGCATAGAAGAAGAGATTCTTACTCCGGCGTAGCGATAGATGATGAAGTAGCTTCTATGATTCAGTTTCAGCTGGTTTTCCAGGCTTCAGCTAGGGTGATTACAACCTTGGACGAGATGTTTGATACACTTATCAATAGGATGATTTAATTACCAGTTACCAGTTACCAGTTATCAGTTGACAGTTGTCTCGAAACCCCCTTCCCCTCGTTTTGGAGGAGGGTAGAGGTGTTTGCTTGTGCGCTGTGTGCAAGTAGGAGAAGTTGGAATTTGGAAAGATGACCAGAATGGGCATTCAAGGTAGTCTCTGGCGTTTTCCCGAATTCCAGTTTAGATGGTGGTCAGTGATCGGCTCTCCTGACGACTAATTGCTGGCGACTGACGACCAAAGAAAGTAGGTGTGGATGGTGGGAATGACGCGGATTACTAATCGGATGGTTAAAAATGCCACTTTACGTAATATTCAGCAGAATTTAAGAGCTATGAATCGTTTGCAGGAGGATCTTTCTTCGGGTAAAGTTATACGAAAGCCTTCTGATGACCCTATTAAAGTGTCCCGAATTATGAGTTTTACCACCTCTTTGAGCAAGAATGCACAGTACCGACGAAATATTAATTCTGCTACTTCCTGGCTGGAAGTGACGGAAGATGCGTTGCACGGTGTTAATGAGGTTTTACAAAGAGCACGGGAGTTGGCTATAGCTGGTGCCAATGGTGCCATGCCGCCTGCAGCTCGTGAAGCCATTGCCAGTGAAGTTGACGAGCTGACAGGAGTTTTGGTGCAGCTGGGCAACACCAGTTACGAAGGGCGTCAGGTTTTTGGTGGGTTTCAGACCACCACACCCCCTTTTGTGCGTGCTGACGTAGTGGCTGGAGCTGTTACCTACGGGGGTGATGATGGTGCTATCAATTGGGAAGTAGCCCCGGGTGTTACTATTCAGGGGAACATAAACGGGGGGGCTCTGTTTGATATAGATCTACTTGGTCCGCCCACATCACCTGCTCCCTGGGAGCCAGATATTTTTGCTCATATGAATCAGCTGACAGAAGCCTTAAATAATGGGGATATGCAGCTTATTGATGAGTCCATAGGTAATATGGCTGGAGCCATCGACCATGTTTTGGATAAAAGAGCAGCCCTAGGAGCTATTGTTAATGGTCTGGAATTGACGCTAGCAAACAATGAAGCTGAAAATATAAACTTCACAGGTATGCGCTCTGAGCTGGAAGATGTAGATTTTGCTGAAGCTATTATGCATTTTACTTCTCTGGAAAATGTCTACAGGGCTTCTTTATCTGCCGGAGCCAGAGTTATGCAGCCCACACTGCTTGATTTTTTACGTTGAAGATGAATATTTACAAATAAAGAAGGTGAGTAGATGACAGTTGAAAAAACAGTTAAAAACATGATAGAAAAAAAAGTTTGTCTCAAGATGGTGCAAGGGATTTTAGCTTTTGAAGAGATTTCCGATTATACTTTGCAGCCCGTTCCAGATAATCCCCTATTTTTTTGGTTGGAAGCTGAAGATGGTCCGGGTTTTCTTCTGACTAGACCGGATTCTTTTTTTGAAGACTATAAAATTACTATGAATCGCGAAGATTTGAAAGATTTACTTGCAGAAGAGGATGATCCCGAAAAAATAGAGGTTTTTGTTATTATTACTGTGCCGGAGAAAATGACAGATATGACAGCTAACTTGCTGGCACCTCTCCTGATTAATGAGGCAGAAGGGTTGGCATGTCAGTTGGTTTTAAAGGACGTGACCTACACTACACGTCATTATCTTTTTTCTCCTGAAGAACGCCGCAGCTGCGGTTAGCAAGAGGGGAATTTTTCTATGCTTATTTTAAAGCGCAAGATTGAACAAAGTATTTTTATTGGCGATGATATAACTGTGAAAATTTTAGGGATAGAGGGAGATTTGGTCAGATTGGGGATTCAAGCACCTAGGGAGATTAGCGTCCATCGCCAAGAGGTTTACGAAGCTATCAAAGCAGAAAACCAGGCGGCGTTGGTAAATGCTGTGCAAAAGGGAGCTATTTTTTCAGCTCTGCCCCGGGCGAAGAACGTTTAGTATGTATTTTCTGACATGCTGGAGGGACGTTTCGCTGGACACTTTTATTATACATTTCGTTTATTTCTGAGATTAATATATTTAACCTGCAAAATATTTAAAATAAACAAATAATAAAGCAGGAAAATAAAAAGCAAGAGAGAATAATGTCGCTAGAACAGAAAACAGGTAGTTAATAGGCGAAGGAAATAACTGCCTGTTTTTGTTTTTAGTTTAGAGGACGGTTTTTACAGAAAGAAGGAGGGGCGGTATAGAAAATATGCAGAGAAAAAGTTTATTGAAGCAGTTGATAGTTATTTTAAGTTGCGCTCTTTTTATAGTAGTTGCTGCCAACCGGGTTGCTCATTATCGGGATACCACGGCTCTGCTACAGGAGGCGGAAAGAGCTCGTTATGCTTCTAGGGGGATACTTACAGAGCAGCGTTTCTTGCTGTTTGACGAACAAGGGAAAACTTACTTAGAGTTGCAGAAAGAACTGGAACGTTTGAACGTTTGACAGGAGAGAGGGTTGCTATTTATAATCTTTCTTTGTCAGGGCAGTTGTCAGAAAAAAGTATTCTAGTTGGTGAAGAGGGGATTTTCCCTGCTTTGACGCAGCAGAACATAGAAAAGCTTAGGGGCGGAAAAATAGAGTCTCCTTTAGAGATAGAAGGAAAATATATCCTCCCTTACATTGTGACAAATTGGGAGGAAGAATTGCTTTTTGTTTTTTTAGAAGAAGATCCTGTGGTTAAAAGGCAGGAGAGAGCCTTGATACTATTTTCTGTAATCGTTTTTATGGCTACCATTGTTGTGATGTTTTTCCTAGTAAAATATATACTCGGTCACTTTCTTTCCCCTTTACAAGGTCTAACTTTTGCTTTTCAGGATTTAGAGGCAGGTAACTATGCAGTACGCATTAAAGAAATCAAAAATGATGAGATAGGGCGTTCTGCTCGCAGTTTTAATATTATGGCAGAAAAACTTGCTGCTATGCTGAGAAAAGCAGGGGAACTTTCAGGGAGCATGAGACAGCGCAGTGAAGATCTGGCGCAAGCTACCCAACAGGCTGGAGGTACTGCTGAGGAGATATCTGCTTCTTCTCATGAAATATCTGCTTTTTGCGATGTTATAAAGAAAGAACTTGCAGATAATTTTCTGGCTTTGGAGACAGTGCAGATAACAGCACGGCAGGGGATAGAAACTTATACCGATTCCGTGATGATGACTTCTAAGAGCATGGATAGCTTGGAAGACTCTTCCAAGCAGGTTAAAAGCTTAAGGGAGAAAACGGTAAAGATGATCAGGCTGATTAAAGAGTTGGCCGGAGTTTCTCAACAGACGGAAATGCTAGCTTTAAATGCTGATATAGAAGCTGGCAGGGCTGTTGACGCAGGAAGCGACTTTTCTATCATTGCCAAGGAGATAAGAAAGCTTTCAGCAGCTTCAGAGGATTTAGTAATAGAAATGCTCAAACACCTAGAAAAATCTCGCAGACAACTGCTGCTTGTCGAAGAGGAAATAGAAGAAAGTAGTGTTCATTTAGGAAGTGGTTCCGTACATATTACTGCAGCGAAGAAACAGCTTGTTAGCACTGTAAATGATCTGGAGAAGTGTGCCGTTTCTCTGCAGGAGATGATAGGAGCAGTAGGGGAGACAGGCTCTTCCTGTGATAATTTGGCTGCTTATACAGCGGAGCATGCTGGTAAAGCTATGCAGTTAAACGAATTGGCTGATAACTTAGAGGAATTGGCTCAGGAAATGAGCAAAACAGCAGAGTCATTACAAAAAGATGGGGGGGAGATAATTGAAAAATAAGAGCTTGATAGTTCCACTGGTTGTTTGCTTTAGTTGTGTAATACTTTTTTTTGTAGCTGGTAACAGGGTAGCTAATTATTTGCAGACAAGAATATTTCTGCTGGAACGAGAAAGAACTGCTGAGGAGCATATAGAGAACTATGTTGCTGGGGAAGTTGCCTTGGCTGCTTTGACTGGCAGGTTGCCGGATGTTGTTGGAATAGCAGCTGTTATCGGAGAAGAAGTTTTTATTTTTGATGCTGATTATAACCTGATGAAGCAAACAGGAGATATTATCTTAGCAGTTCTGCCAGAAAAGCAGTCTGTGACCGAACCTATTTGGATTGGAGAAAGAGATTTATC
>CAZLTH010000177.1:0-4276 GCA_964562355.1 uncultured Syntrophomonadaceae bacterium
GAAGCAATTTTACGCTTGACACTTTTTTTGTTTACATGTATAATATTTTATTTTATTTGACAAAACCTTTTTCTTGTGTTAAAATTTAGATGTTCAGAAAAATCTTTTGAGGTGATGGCATGGTGGAAAAAAACCCCTTGGGGCAGATCCGAAAAAAACTGGAGTGCCATATAGGAAAAGAGATTCGATTTAAGGCAAATCGGGGACGCCGTAAGACGGTAGAAAAAACTGGTGTACTGGAAAGCACATATCCATCTATATTTGTTGTTCGTGTGGAAGAAAAAAGTTATCAGCAGCGTCTCTCTTTCAGTTATGCTGATGTTTTAACAGAGACAGTGAAACTAGTTTTTACGGGCTCTGGTGAAGCGGAATATAGGTTAGCTGTAGTAAAGTAAATAATATTTTCTTAAGCCCTTGAGGGCTTTTTTTTTGTCCTTTTTTTCTTGTAATTACTCAGCTTATTACTCTGTTCTTAAAGGTTTCTCAAAGTTGCCTTTTCTTTCTATTGCCAGATACCGACTCTCGCTTTTCTTTATAACTCTTTATAGTTTATTCTGCACAATTTGCTACAGAGGGCATATATTGTAATGAAATTCAAAAGAAAGGAGGTTGTTTTTTATGTATGAATGTGAATTGAAGTATATTACGGACCTTTTAAAAGTGGATCACGTAGTAGGAGAAAATGCCCGGCAGGAATCTTTAGTCAGAGAAATCACGATACCTTTTCCTGTTCGTAAAATTACTGAGGTGGAAACTCGCATCACGGATTTGGTTTCCCGGGTAATTGAGAATAAAGTGGTAGTCGAAGGAACATTGTCAAAAAAAATATTTTTCGTTGATGATAATAGCGGGCAGTTACGGGAGTTTGCTGTCCCGGCGGAAAGGTTTACTTCCTTTGTTGATGTTCCTGGAGCTGAGCCAGGGATGAATGTTCAAGTTCGGGTTAGAGTAGAATTTGTTGGGCATCAAGAACTTTACAAAACTGATTGTGAAACCACTTTTCGCCAGACAGCTATTTTAGAGATATTTGCTAAAGTAACAAAATCTATTCAACAGAATGTGGTTGTAGATGTGTTAAATATTGACCCTTGCAGAGTAATTAAAAAGTTAATAAAAGTGGAAGCTGTCGTGGGGGAAGATTCCACCCAAGTGCAGGTGGAGAGCAGGCTGGAGTTTGATTGCCCGGTAAGAACTGTGAAAACGATAGAAGCCAGAATAAAGGAGTATTCTTCTAAGATAATAGAGGATAAAGTTATAGTTGAAGGAATTTTGCACAAGCAGCTTTTTATTGTAGATGAAGCAGGAGAGGTTACTGAAAGGAGTGTAGATGAGCACTTTACTGCTTTTATAGATATCCCGAGGGCCAGGCCGGGGATGAATGTTCAAGTCTATCCCCGGGTAGAAGATGTTGCGCATCACATTATCGGGCGAGGGGAAACTGTTAAGCAGTTGGCTATTCTGGATATTTTTGTAAAGGTAACAGAAACAATACAACTGCAAGTAGTAGTTGATATCCTAAGCTATCCTTGTGTACAGAAAGAATTACTTAAGATTGCTCAAGTAGTAGGGGAGAAAGCCACTCAGCTTGCTGTAGTAAGGGAGATTGATTTTTGCACAAAAGTCAGAAAGATAATTACCCCGCCGCAGACAGAAATAAAAAATCTTACTACTCGTATTATTCCGGACAAAGTGATTGTAGATGGAATCTTGCATAAAAACATTTTCTTCGTAGAAGAGAGTAGTGAAAAAGTTCTGGATATAGGTGTAGATGAACCTTTCCGAACCTTCATAGATATACCGGGAGCCAAAGAAGGTATGAACGTGCAAGTTTATCCCCGGGTAGAACTGGTAACTTTTGATTTTGTCCCCGGAGATGAAAGGGCGCGACAGACAGCCATACTGGAGGTGTTCGTAAAAGTTACTGAATCCATACAGCAGGAGGTTGTTGTTGTGGAAAAGCCATGCCCTGATGATGTGACCATTAAAGTATATATAGTGCAGCCTTGTGAGACTTTATGTGAAATTGCGCAGCGTTTTGGTACTACGGTAGATGCTATTTTAGCCATCAATCCAGAGATAAAAAACCCAGATTTGATTTTCCCGGGACAAAAGATATTAATTCCGGTACCGCGCCCATGTCCGCCGCCGTGTCCGCCGCCGTGCCCCCCTCCATGTCCAACACCACAGGTGTATATAGTAAGGTCAGGGGATAGTCTATTCAAGATAGCACAGCGTTTTGGTACTACGGTGGACGCTATTTTGGCTATCAACCCAAGCATTACGAATCCAGACCTGATTTTCCCAGGGCAAAGGATATTAATTCCGTGTCCGGCACCATGTCCGCCATCGTCACAGGAGTATATAGTAAAGTCCGGTGATACTCTATTCCACATAGCGCAGCGTTTTTGCACTACGGTAGATGCCATTCTAGCTATCAATCCAAGCATCACAAATCCGAGCCTAATTTTCCCAGGGCAAAGGATATGTGTACCGATGCCACATCCATGTCCAGCACCATGTCCGCCACCACCATGTCCGCCGGCACTATGTCCAACACCGTGCCCACCCTCGTCACAGGAGTATATAGTAAAGCCCGGCGATACTTTGTTCAAGATAGCGCAGCGTTTTTGCACTACAGTAGATGCCATTCTAGCTATCAATCCAAGCATCACAAATCCGAGCCTAATTTTCCCAGGGCAAAGGATATGTGTACCTTGTTAGTCGTTGCTAGTTAGTCCTGATAGTCAGTAGTCATGTTCCCTTCCCCTTATTTTGGAAGTGAGAAGGTGAAGCCAGTAGGGTTAGGTCTATATGTCTAGCCTTTCTGGCTATTTTTTGTAAGGGAGGCTAAAAAACCTTACGAGACTTAACAGACATGATTTTAATTTTAATACACATAATAAAGAGGGAAGAGGGAAGAGGGAAGAACAGTAATTTATAAAAGTATCAAAAGAGGATATGCGTACGCATATCCTCGAATTCATTCTAAAATATAGTAAAAGTCTGTTTGCATGTTGTAGATTAATTTGAAAGAAAAAAAATAATAGATTAATAAAGGATTTCTAAGGTTTTTGTTGAAAGTCTTGTGGCAAGCATTTTTTTTAGCATACCCCAGCAGTTAAATTATGCTTACGATTTATTTGATTGCTTTAGTTTAGTCTAGAAGGAGTGCAAAAAATTGAAATTAAAAGAATTAAAATCCTTGGAAGATGTAGCAGCAATAAAAATAGTTCCCGGACGTAATTTTTATGCAGCGACTCATGCGGAAATAATGGCCGGCTATACCACAGATATTTATTTTGTGCGTACACAGGAGATTTTACGGCATCTTAAGCTTGATAGCGTAGAAGTGGCGGTAGAAATTTTTGCTAGTCGTGCGGGAGTTTTGGCCGGAGTAGAAGAAGCTCTTAACCTCTTTAAGGGTAAAAATCTAGAAGTTTATGCACTTTCAGAGGGGGAGCATTTTGAGAGCAAGCAGGTTATTATGACTGTGCGGGGTTGCTATAGCGACTTAGCCATCCATGAAACTGCTCTTCTTGGTATTTTAGCCAGTTCCAGTGGTTGGGCTACAGCTGCCGGGGAGGTCAAGAAAGCAGCCGGAGATTTGCCTGTATATTGTTTTGGCGCCCGTCATCTTCACCCTGCCGTGGCCCCGGTTATGGAAAGAGCAGCTATAATCGGCGGAGTTGATGGTTGTAGCTGTATCCTGGGGGCAAAGCTCATAAATCGCAATCCAGCAGGAACCGTCCCCCATGCCGCTTTCTTGCTGGCAGGAGATACTGTAAAAGTAGCACAAGCATATGATGCTGTCATGCCTGTGGCAGCTCCTAGGGTGATATTGGTAGATACGTTTAAAGATGAGGCAGAGGAGACTTTGCGTGTTGCACATGCCTTGGGGAAGAAGCTTTACGCTGTCAGGTTGGATACCCCCTCTGAGCGAGGTGGCGTTACTCCCGGCTTGGTGAAAGAAATAAGAGGCCGTTTGGACAAGGAAGGATTCGACCATGTCAAGATATTTGCTTCCGGGGGGATAACGGTTGCTAGGATACCCTTACTGGCAGAAGCGGGTGTAGATGCGTTTGGAGTAGGAAGTTATATTTCCAGAGCTGCGGCGATAGATATGACCATGGACATAAAAGAAGTAGCTGGCAAGGAAATAGCAAAAAGGGGGCGTATCCCGGGTCTTAGAGACACCTCTCGCCTGAAAAAGAAACAATAGAATAAGGGCTTGTTCCTAAATAACCTGTACAATCTTACTTGTCTTTTCGTCCATACC
>CAZLTH010000178.1:0-4258 GCA_964562355.1 uncultured Syntrophomonadaceae bacterium
ACCTTTTTACCTGTCAACGCAGTTGCCTAATCCCAAACTTTACCTATCTCCACATCCTTGTAAAAATGGGTTATAATATCTGCCGCCGTTTTACCTTTTTCTGCCATTGCGCGTGCCCCCCACTGGCATAACCCTACCCCATGACCATACCCTGTTCCTTCCAAAACCACCTGTCCCTCTTGTATGCTTATTCCTGAAAGAAAAGTAGAACGCACTTCCGTACTTCCCAAACCCAATCGAAATTCCGGTCCAGTTATTTCTACATTATTTATTTTTAACCGTACAACTCTACCGGAAGGTCCTTTTTCTGCTATTTCTATGCTCTGTACAAACCCAGGGTCTTCTCCCACGCTTGCTTTGACAACCTTACGCACCTGTTCGAGAGGTAAAGAGACTCGCCAATCTCTTTCCTCTAGCGGAATAATTTCACTGCCTGGACTATCTACTATATGAATATACGCTGGATTTCCTTTTTGAAAATCTAGACCTTCATCAGCCAATGCTGTCCTTGGTCCAGCATAAGCATGAAACTAGGCCCTAATAAATTCACCATCTTTGACAACGACTTTTCCGCGTGTTTTCTTTACCGCTTGTCTTACATTTTCTGTAATTTTATCAGCGTTATAGGCTTGAAACTCTTTAATATCCGTAGAAGCATGCGTTCCTCTTGCAGGAACTCCACCTTTTTCAGCAATTTTCTGCAAAGTGAAAGTGCGTGCAACAATAGCCTGTGCCCCTAAGGCCTCTAGTGGCCAATCCGGTTCCATCTCCGCTGCTACTACTCCTTTAAGATATTCCTCAAAAGGAATGCTAGCAATCTTACCTGTCTCTGCTATGAAAACTTTCAGTACTGGCTCCTGCCCTACCTCTACCCCCAATTTGCGAGGAATTGGAGGAACATCCGGATCTCCTAGTTCCAGATTTCTGTTCTCTTCATTATCTATAGTTGGCCCCTCACCAAAAAAACGATCGAAAAAATCTCTGCAGCCACCTACAAAAACAAACAGCAAAAAAATGCTCACAAGCATAATCACGATACGCTTTGTTTTTATTTGCAACTTTAACCCTCCTTGATTCTTAGTATTTAGCAGCCTGAAAAAAATATGCTCCTGAAAAAATTAGGAGATAAAATAAAAGCAAACCTCTTTTAAGAGGTTTGCTTTTATTTTATCTCCATACCATCATCACTAAATCAGAATCCTGAGATTAAAATACAATACTAGAACTACTTTACAGAATCTCTCAAAGCTTTACCTGCTTTAAAAGCAGGTACTTTAGCTGCAGGAATCTGAATAGGTTCTCCCGTAGCAGGGTTACGACCTTCCCGTGCTTTACGCTCACGCACATCAAAGGTACCAAACCCAATAATTTGAACCTTTTTCCCTTCACTCATGGCTTCTTTAACACTCTCAAAAACTGCTCCAACTAATTTTTCAGTATCTTTTTTAGTTAGACCCGCTTTTTCTGCTACGATACTGACAAGTTCAGACTTGTTCATTAAAATCCCTCCATCTTTCTTTTTGTTTTACTTTTACTACTCGTATAGGGCTGCTAACTTAAATATTTCTAGACGATTTTAACAATTCCTGCTTCCAAAACTCTATTTTTTGCTATATTGGTTGTTTTTTTTACCTCCTACCTTTATTTCATCGAAAAAACGTCAAGAAAGATAATTGCATCCGATTTTTACTCTATCTTTTCCAAAAATATTGCCCTCTATACTCTGATAAAAAAGGACCCCTCCCTTACTCTCTAACCAAACGCAATTTACGTGCTATAGCCAAAACCTTAGATCCAACACGAGGAATCATCATGAGATCTTCTTTATCCAATACACCCAATATGAGAAGGGGTACACCATAAAGTAATACTCCCACCCCTATAGCAATAAAAGTAGCTAGAGCATTAACTGCTCTCAGAGACAATGTTTCCAAGAATACTATCCCTAGGATAGATAAGAAATAAGCATAACTTAAATATACAGCCAACCCCATAAAAGTAACAGCAAAAAGTGGTTTTAAAAGGAACCTAGAATAATCTATTTTAACTCCTGTTATTGTTTTCACTCTGTACAAGTTTAGCAGTGAGGCTATCGCAAAAGCAGTTACAGAAGCAATGGCGGCCCCTCGAATATTTATAGCTGGAATTCCTGTTAAAACCCAGTTTAACAGCAGCTTGATTAAAGCACCTATAAACAGGTGGATAACGGGAATGCGAGTTTTACCCAAACCCTGCAACACTCCTGCTGTTGTTTGATAGAGAGTTAAAAAAACTACTCCTATAGCCATAATGGCAAGGACCGAGCCAGCTTCTCTATTATTAAAAAGCATCCAAGTTACCGGTTCTGCCAATATAAAAAGACCCACTGCAGAAGGAAGCCCCATCAAAATAGTTAAGCGCAAAGCTAAAGAAACCCTAGAACGAATCAGGGCAGGCTTTTTTAAAGCCAATGCTTCAGAAATAGCAGGGACCAGACTGACAGCCATAGCCACTGTTAAAATAGTAGGTATATGAACCACCGGCAAGGCCATGCCGGTCAACTGCCCATAAAGAGCCATTCGCCGAGGTTCATCAAAACCAATCTCTGCCAAGCGCATGGGTACTACCATCATATCAACTAGGTTAATAAGCGGCATAACTAAATGTCCTAAAGTTATAGGAAACGATAGCGCAAATATATTATAAAATATCTGTCTTTTCTTTAGATGATGATAAACTTTCTGTTGGGCCATTTTAGCAAAAAAATCCTGCCGCTGCCTTCTGTAAATAATTAACAAAGTCAGCAAGCCAGCTACAGCACCCGCTGCGGCACCAAAAGTTGCGCCGGCAGCAGCCCATTCTAGGCGCAAGGGCAAGAGAAAAAATACCAGTCCCAGCGCCACACCTACCCGGACTATTTGTTCAAATAATTGAGATAGACCAGTGGGAAGCATTTTCTGCTGCCCCTGGAAGAAACCTCTCCAAGCAGACATAACGGTGACAAAAAAAATAGCGGGAGCAATTGCTATCAAGGGATAGTACGCACGGGAATCTTTGGCCACTCGTTCCGCTATAAATTCCGCACCAAAAAACATAGCCACAGTTATAACCAATCCGCTAAAACCTAGAAGGTACAAAGAAAGGCGAAAAACACGATAGGCTCCACGGTAATCCCCCGTAGTCATATACTGGGAAACAAGTTTAGAAATAGCTATAGGAAGACCCGCTGTAGAAAGAGCCAATAGGGCACTGTACACCGGATAGGCCATCTGAAAAAGCCCGATACCTTCATCTCCTATGAGAGCTGCTAAAAAAATCCTGAAACCCGCCCCAATAAAACGAACACTGATACCAGCAGCCGACAAAATCAACATACCCTTAACAAAAGAATGTCTCTGAGTCATTACACCTTAACCTTTCATGTTTACAGTCAGCCTACGGCTGACAGTTTACAGTTGGACTTTTAAAACAATCTCTACAACGATTGGAGCATTTTGGACGAGGTTAGACATGATTTACCGCTAAAGCTCCGCCCCCTATTAACTGGTAACTGATAACTGGTAACTGGCAACTGTAAACTGGTAACTGCAGTCCGCAGACTGCTTATGAGTATACTACTCCCAATTATACCAATAACCCCTCAGATATGCTAGTACTTTTGGAGGTTGGAGGTTAGAAATTGAAGATTGGAACGAAGAAGGATGATTCTGATAAAGAGGATAATTCTGATAAATAAGAGGGCGAAAAAACGTCACCTGAGTCCGTGGAGTACGAGGAACGAGGAGTTGGGAAACGAAAGAGAGGATTCCCAACTCACAACTACTGTAAACTGTAAACTGGTAACTGGTAACTGCAGTCCGCAGACTGCCAACAGGCTATTGTTCCATCTGCTTAGCCAAAAAACCAGCAGCAGTTTCAACCAACTTTAATTCAATATCCCCCAACTTTACATCTTTCTCTTTAGTCGCCAGACTAACAGCGCCGATAGTATCTCCTGCAGAAATAATAGGGACAATAACCTCTGCTGTAAATTTAGAACTGGTCTCCTCATCAGCCTCTTGGTAGTAAGGATGTTCTACGGTATCATTTATCAAAACTTTTTGTCTGCTCTCCATAACTTTTTCCACAGCCATGCTTAAAGTTTTATTCAAAAATTCTTTCTTGGGCGCTCCGGATACAGCAATCACAGTATCCCGATCTGCTATAATGGCTACATGTCTCATGGACTCATGTAGTGAATCAGCATACTCTTGAGCAAATTCACCTAACTCCCCGATAG
>CAZLTH010000179.1:0-4223 GCA_964562355.1 uncultured Syntrophomonadaceae bacterium
CTTACTCACTTAATCAGTTACTCACTTACTCACTTACTCGTCTAACTCATCGTCCCATTCTCAAAAAGTTTGCTGACAGAAAGATCCTCATGTATCCTGATCACAGCCTCGCCAATCAGGGGAGCTACAGAAAGAACTTTTAACTTGTCCATTTCTTTTTCTAGCGGCAGGGCGATAGTATCAGTCACCACTAGCTCTGTTATCGGTGCTGCTTTAAGACGTTCAATAGCAGGCCCAGAAAAAACAGGATGCGTACAGCAAACAGCAACCTCTAGGGCACCAAACTCCAACAGAGCTTTCGCTCCCTGGGAAATAGTACCAGCTGTGTCTATAAGATCATCAATGATAATAACTTTTTTACCTTCAACTTTACCTATCAAGTTCATAACCTCAGAAACATTTGGTTCCGGACGCCGCTTATCTATGATCGCAATTGGCAATTGTAACCTTTCAGCCAAGTCTCTAGCACGAGTAACACCGCCTACATCAGGAGACACGATTACTGTGGAAGAAAGGTCTCGCTCGGAAAAATATTCGGCTAGAATAGGCATCCCCAGCAAGTGATCTACTGGTATATCAAAAAACCCCTGAATTTGACCGGCATGCAAATCCATAGTTATTACCCTAGTAGCGCCGGCAGCTGTCAACAGGTCAGCAATAAGTTTGGCCGTAATCGGCACTCGGGCTTTAGTTTTTCTATCCGAACGAGCATATCCATAGTAAGGTATAATCAGATTGATACCTTTGGCTGACGCTCGTTTCATAGCATCAATCATAATCAAAAGCTCCATAATGTTTTCATTGGCTGGGGAATTAAAAGGTTGCAAAATAAAAACATCGGAACCTCGCACACTCTCCTCTATATGTGTGGTGACTTCCCCATCACTAAACCTTTTTATAGGTGCATTTCCAAGAGGAATCTGCAAGTACGAGGCGATTTTTAAAGCTAAGTCCCTGTTCGCTGTTCCTGAGAAAACTTTTAATTTTTTTCTGCCATTATACACTGCCTTACGGCCCCCTGTTCATTAGTTGGTTTATGGGTTCAGGGTTTTAAATTAGGTGACGTATTTTGACAGGATAACAGGATGTACAAGATGAGCTAAATCGTGTTCATCCTGTTATCCTGTCAAAGAGCTCCTTGTATACATCGTTATATCTTCGAATGCATTAAATCAATGCCTTCGAAAAAGAAAATTCCTATAGTATCAAGTTAGGAGTCCGATAACTGTTAACTGACAACCAGCAACTGGTCATCAATTCCTATTTTCTAAATACTTACTAATAGTGTAATCTAGTTGCCTTCGGCAGTATAGCATACTTCGTCATAAAAAGAAAATATCCTGCCGAAAAAAGCAATTTCTTGTTAGTTAGTAGCAACCCCTAGGAATGACTAAAAAACAATCTCCATATTTTAGCCGTGCCTGTCACCCTGAGCGAGCTTGCGAGTCGAATGGGTCTCTTGTCTCAAATTATACTACTATGTGTTTTTATACGAGTTGTTTTTAGTCATTACTTAGTTATTCTTTTGCTTTGGGTCTTAAAAATTTTTTAGCCAACCCCTTCTTCACTAGCTGGTCGGAACGAGCCAGAACAAAAGACCCCGACGGAACATCCTTGTTGATAGTAGAACCCGCAGCAATAAATGACTCTTTGCCTATCTCCAGCGGAGCTATCAGATTGCTGTTGCAGCCGACAAAAGAACCTTCTCCGATAATTGTCCGGTGTTTTTTCTTACCATCGTAATTTACAACTATCGTACCTGCTCCCAAGTTTACCCCAGAACCAACTTGAGCATCACCCACATATGAAAGATGAGGCACTTTGCTACCTGCCCCAATCTTGCTTTTCTTGATTTCTACAAAATCTCCTATTTTTACATCCTGCTCTATCTCGCTTTCGGGGCGAATATAAGCAAAGGGACCAACCGTAGTTCTATTTCCAATAAAACTACCCATAACCACACTATAACGCAACACAACTCCATCTCCTAAGATGGCATTGACCAATTGAGAATCAGGACCTAGGATACAGTTTGCCCCTATTTTACTTTTTCCTTCAATAATTGTCCCTGGATAAATAATTGTATCTGCACCTATTTCCACTTCCATATCAATATAAGTAGTAGCCGGATCAATTAAAGTTACCCCTGCCAGCATCAATTCCCTGTTTTTTAGCTCTCGTTTTACCCGAGATGCTTCTGCTAACTGTTCTTTGGTATTTACACCAAGTGCTAGCCGGTAATCCGGCAGTAAGCAGGCAGCAGTTTTACCTTCTCTTGAGAGTATTTCCATAACATCCGTAAGATAGTACTCCCCCTGTCGATTTTTCCGAGAAATATCATCTAAAACCCTCCCTAGAGAAGGACCATCAAAACAATATGTCCCTGTATTTATTTCCTCTATTTTTTTTTCCTGTTCTGTGGCTTCACTCTCCTCTATAATCTTTAACACGCTCCCACCTTCTCCGCGAACTATTCTACCATAGCCGGCAGGTGAAGGCAGCTCTGCCGTAAGAACCGTTCCCAACGCACCTTCTTGACGATGCTGGCACAGTAAACGTTGTATTATTTCTGAGCTAATCAGAGGGGTATCACCACATAAAACCAGAACCTCCCTGCAATTCAAATAATCCCGGGCTTTTTTTACGGCATGTCCGGTACCTAACTGCTGCTCCTGCATTATATAAGTATAGTCTTCGCCCGTTTCCTGTTTTACTTTATCACCAGCATGTCCTATAACTATTATCTGCTTGTCTGTTGTTTCCCCGGCTGCTGACAAAACATGGCTTAAAAGCGTTTTACCACAGATTTTATGTAATACCTTTGGTAAAGACGAGTTCATTCTGGTACCTTCCCCGGCCGCCAGAACGATAGCAATTGTTTCTATCAAAAAAACCACCATCCTCTTCCAGTTTACAGTTTACGTTTCCTTCTCCAGCTCTTCTCTGTAAGCTAACAGAACTGTGCTCTGAATGTGCTCCCTTGTTGCCATGTTGATAGGGTGAGCAATGTCTTTAAACTCTCCATCTGGCATTCTTTTGCTGGGCATAGCCACAAAGAGTCCGTTATTCCCTTCAATAACACGGACATCATGAACAACAAATTGTTCATCAATGGTAATAGAAACTACTGCTTTCATACGTCCTTCACTGGTAATCTTCCGCACTCTGACTTCAGTAATCTGCATGATCTTCCCCCCTTCTGCTCACTTTTTTTCTCCCAACAACTCCTGGAAAAGATTTAAATCGCTGGGTTTATCCAAGTCGGTTCCAATCTCAGGATAGAAGGTTATAACAGCTCTTCCCTTAATCTCCAGAAGGTTCTGCACTCTCTTGGTCAGCCCAGCTATAGTTAGTGTCTTGGAGAAAAATTTAATTAAAAAGGGAAAGCCCAATTTTAGGAGCATTCTTGCAGGAGATTTGCGTAGTCGTATAAACTCCTCCACATGCGGCAACTTTACAGGAAGTTTTTCCGTCCGCACCAAAAAAATGTTTCCGCCGGTAAAAGTACCCTCGCGCAAAGAAATATAAGTACGCTTAACCCCGGGGTAACTGCCTTCCACTACCTCTTTAGGAACAACAGAGTAATAAAAATCAAGATCGTAGGGGTCGCATTGCTGTAAAAAATCTTCCAGAGCCTCCGGAGACAAAAGAGGAATATCACCTGTAACCAGAAGGAAATATTCGCTGGCTATTCCTTCTTCGTAGGCAGCATAAATATTCTCAGCGATAGTTCCCCTCTCTTTAACAATTCGAAAGGAATACTTTTCTTGTAAAAATTTTAAATCCTCTGCCGGCCCCACTACACAGATGTCGACTACCTCTTCTGCCTGCTGCAAAGCACGCAAAACATAGCCAAGCACCGTTTCACCACCTAAATTGATAAAACTTTTGTTTTTCACGCCAGCCTGTTCCGTCAATTCATTTTCTTCCGCTGTCCCTGCTAAAACAACAGCAATCATATGTCAACACTCCTTTTGCAGTCTGCTGACTGCAGTTTACAGTTTACAGTGGTTAAAAAGGTTATGGGTTTACAACAGTTTACAGTTGACAGTTGTTTGAGGATGGGAAGAACCCCGGGGGTTTTGAATTTTGGATAACGAGAAACCGTGAACCCATTCGACTGCGCTCAGAGCCTGCCCTGAGCGTAGTCGAATGGGACAAGCTCTTGAACTCTGAACCCTGAACCAGTCATCCCCGAACCGTGAACCTGATAACCTGAGTAG
>CAZLTH010000180.1:0-4180 GCA_964562355.1 uncultured Syntrophomonadaceae bacterium
AGGAACAAGCCCTTAGTAAGTGAAGAGCAAGTTTTCTCGTTGATAGTGTAGCTGCTTGATAATGGATAAAAAGTGGTTGGGGGAGGGGTGCTAGATGGAAGTATTGTCTGAAGTCAAAAAAAAAGAGCTGTTGGCTTTATTCAAAAGTTATGAGATTTTAGCGGTATATCTTTTTGGCTCACGTGCTGATGGAACGGCTCGTGAAGATAGTGATTATGATTTTGGAGTGCTGTTTGATTCTTCTTCTAAACAGGGGAAAAGACTGGCGATAATTATGGAGATTGAAGAAAAAGCAGTTAAAATATTAGATAAACCCGTAGATATTATCCCTCTGGATAAAGTATCCATAGAAAAGAAGTTTTTAATAATCAGCAAAGGGATATTGATTTTTAGTAAAGATGAACATAAGCGTACAGATTTTGAAGAATTGGCTATCAGGGATTACCTTGATTTCAAACCTTTTCTGGAGACTTATCGTCAAGAAGTGCGAGAAGCAATTGAAGAAGGTGATTATTTTGCTTAACCCTATACTTGTTGAAGAGCGCTTAGATCAAATCAGAAACTCAGTTAACAGATTGGCGCTGATGAAAAAATTTACCATTGATGAGTTTATTGTTAATCCCGATAATTTTGCAATTTCAGAACATCACCTGAGAAGATCGCTTGAGGCTTTGTTTGATATCGGGCGACACATAATTGCTAAGAAGGGGTTAGGTAAGCCTGAAAACTATCAACATATTTTAGAAATATTGGGGCAACAGCAGATAATTGCGCCTGAGTTTAGTCGAGATATTAGAGGTATGGCTGGTTATCGCAATAGGATGGTGCATGGTTATGCTCGTATTACGCCAGAAGAAATTTATGAAATTATCAATACCAAACTTGACCATTTTGCCAGATACAATATGTTCATAATGCGCTATCTTGATAAAGAAACAGGAAGAAATTAAAATGCTGACAGGACTTTTAGATTTACTTTTTCCTCCTGCCTGTATCTTTTGTCGGCAGCCTTTGTTGCCGGGGGAAAGGCAGGATTTTCTTTGTTTTTCTTGCCAGGGGAAGAAACCCTTTTTTCAGGAAGAGGGTTGTTCTGTTTGTGCTGCTGCTGCAGGAGACGAGTTTTGCTGTTTCCGGGAGGGTGCAGTTTTTTCTTTTACGGCAACTACTGCCCTAGGCTGGTATCGAGGAGATTTAAAACGGTGTTTGCATGAGTTTAAGTATAAAGGCAAAAAACGCTTGTCTAGACCTTTTGGACAGCTTTTGACCCGACGAATCAGAACCAATCCTTGGGAAAATATTGCTGCTGTTGTGCCGGTGCCCTTACACCGGGAGCGCTTGCGGGAGAGAGGCTACAACCAGTCCTATTTACTAGCCAGTGAAATATCCCGGCAACTTTCTTTACCTTTGCGAGATATAGTCAGGCGTACAAAAAATACCCCTCCCCAGACAAAACTTTCTCGCTGGGAACGTTTGCATAACCTTAAAGGAGCTTTTCAACTCAAAGAAAACAGCTCACTGGAGGGAGAAACCCTGCTGCTGGTAGATGATGTTTTTACTACCGGGGCCACACTGCAGGAAGTAGCGCAGTTGTTGCTTGCAGGTGGCGCGGGAGAGGTGTATAATGCTGTACTGGCAAGGTGAGTTAAAAGTGAAAAATGAAAAATGAAAAGTGAAAAGCATGCCCTGAGCGAAGTCGAATGGGTTGAAAGGGGTCCGCGAGGGAGTCCGAGAGGGGTTAGAAACTGGATGGGGGACAAGGTTTTGGGTTTTGAGTTTTGAGTTTTGGGTTGGGGGACGGGGGACAAGTTTTTGGGTTTTGGGTTTTGAGTTTTGGGTTGGGGGACGGGGGACGGTTTTCCATGCCTATCCGTGTCCATCAGTGTTCATCCGTGGTTCAGTTTTGAGTTGGTGAGACATTCGGGGGTGAGAGAACGAGGGTCGAGGTAAAGCTGGAGGTGCCTCGTTCTTGAACTGTGAACTGTGAACCTCGAACCTCGAATCTGTGCCCCATGAACTTGACAACCCGGGTAGTTTTTTGATAATTTTTCTAATTGAGGGAAGGATTTAGGGGTTTTATGTCGAAGGGAATGGTTTATAGTTTTTTCAAGGAGAGGGATGTATTTATGTTTAAAAGAATGAATCTTAAGGTCAGGTTAATTGCGCTTTTTTTAGTGGTGGGTTTGGTGCCGCTCTTGTCACTCGGGTTTCTTTCTTATAACCGTGCAGCTATAAATATGCGAGAAGAAATTTTGACTGGTTTAGAGGTATACTTAGCGGCAGAAAAAGAACAACTGGAGCAAAGGAATCAAGCTAAAGAAAATCTTGTTGATGTTTGGTCTGCTGTCCCAGTTATCTATGAAGGTCTAACTGCTTTAAAAGGATCAGAAGAGGATCAGGATGCGATGACTTTCTGGCTGGAACAGAAAGAAAAGATGGATGCGATGCTTCTAGAAGTTATGGAGCGCTATGGCTATGCTTTTATTTTCATTACCGATTCTACTGGACTGGCGGTTTATAGTACGCATGAAGCAATAGTAGGCGTAGATTTCTCTATCAGAGGCTACATGCAGGGCTCACTGGGGGGTGCAATCAGTTGGTCGCCGCTGTTCTTTTCTGGGGTAGTTGATGAAAATGTTCTGGTTGCCTCAGCTCCTGTTAGAAGTGAGGGGTTCGAGGGAGAAATAGTGGGTACGTTCAATGTAGGTTCAGGTGATGCGGAAATAGCGAGTATTGTGCACCAGGGGCTGGAAAGAATAGGCGTTACCGCTGATGCTTACTTAGTAGATGCTGATGGTTTATTGTTCACCAATACTAGGCTGCCGGGAGAATTTCAGGAGGGAGCAGCTTTGAATAAGAGTATAGATACTAAAGCGGTGGAGCTGCTTACAGGTCCTATTGCTAGGGATGATCTAGACTTTAAAACTTCTAGTGAGCACCTCAATCACCAGGGTGACCCGGTGCTAGCTAAATTAGGTGTTACTATGCTGGGAGATATGCCGGTTGGATTTGTGGTAGAGGAAGGCAGAGCGGAGGCTCTTGCCGGTGTGACGGGGATGCGCAATATCATGATTCTTATTGCTGTAGTGTCTGCTTTATTTATTCTTGTAGTAGGCTATTTCAGCGCAGTTAGTATTGCTCGCCCGGTAGGTAAAATAAGCGGCGTGGTCAAGAAAGTGGCTGGCGGGGATTTAACGGTACAGTCGGATATTGAACGAGGAGATGAAATTGGTCAGCTGGCAACAGCCACCAACAGCATGACGGCAGGGTTGCGCAGTTTGATGCAGCAGACGGCAGAAATAGCCAGTGGGGTAAATAATTTCACTGAGGAACTGGCTTCTTCGGTAGAAGCTACATCTTCATCTATTGACCAGGTGGCTGCCAGTGCCAGTGAATTTGCCAGTAGTACGCAGGAGCTGAGTAACAATGCGCAGGAAATGGCTACTCTCTCAGAAGAGGTCACCGGCAAAGCAAAAGCTGGGGAGATAGGTAGCCACGAAGTTACCCGGCAGATGCAGGAAATCAGCGGTATCGTGGAGAGTATGCGCAGCGGTGTAGAAGGCTTGGGGAAACGCTCTGAGGAAATTGGCAGCATCGTAGACATGATTACTGATGTAGCGGCTCAGACCAACCTTTTGGCCTTGAATGCGGCCATTGAAGCGGCCCGGGCAGGGGAACATGGGCGTGGGTTTGCCGTGGTAGCTGAGGAAGTGCGTAAGTTGGCGGAAGAAACAGCTAAGGCAGCAGAAGATATTGCCGCTTTAGTAGAGACAACCCAGAAAGAAACAGGAGAGACTGTTACAAGTATGGCCAAAGCTGTGGAAGAAGTTCGTTCCGGCTCAGAAGTAGTTATGGCTAGCAGTAAATCTTTCCAGGAGATAGCTACTAGTGTAGAGCAGATGGCCAGCAGGATAGAAGGAGTTTCGGCAGCATCGCAAGAAATCAGTGCCGGCAGCCAGGAAGTAGCCGCTTCCTCGGAGGAACAGTCTGCTTCCATGGAAGAGATTAATGCCACGGTGATGGAGCTGCGCTCATCTATGGAAACTCTTGTTCAGGCAGTGCAGAAGTTTAAGTATTAGTAAAAGGTTAAAAGGTTAAGAGGAGAAGAGATTAAGAGATTAAGAGATTAAGAGGTAAAAAGAGGACGAGAAGCCCCGTAACCCCTTTTCGTCTCTTTATCTCT
>CAZLTH010000181.1:0-4175 GCA_964562355.1 uncultured Syntrophomonadaceae bacterium
TTAACCTCGTTCTCCTCTTAACCTTTTAATCTTTTAACCTTTTATCCTCTTAATCTCAACACCTTCTCCACCTGTTCCTTCATCTCCTCCGGGCGGCAAACGGTTTTGTGCCGCACTAATCGCTTTTCTAAACCTTTAACCGCTGCTGGAATCTCTTCCTCTTTGAGCTTGCTCATTTCCTCTAACAGATCAAACTCATCCCTACCGGCAAATTTCTTGTCGATAGACTTTAAAACATCTGCCGTGAATTTATAAGGGCTAGCCGTAGAAACAATTACTGTTGCCGTGGCATCTCCTGTCTGCTGCCGGTATTGCTGGCAAACGGAGTAAGCTACCGCCGTATGTGTGTCCATAATATACCCCGTGGTTTCAAAAACCTCTTTTATAGCCTTCGCTGTATCTTCTTCGTTAGCATAGCCGGCAAAGAAATTTGCTAGCTCTTTTTTTATTTCTCCAGTGACCTCATATTTGCCAGTCAAATTTAACTGTCGCATGAAACAGCTAACTTTTACTGCATCCTCCTCGCTGATATGATATAGAAGTCTTTCTAGATTGCTGGAAAGCAAAATATCCATAGAAGGCGAGGAGGTTACCTTAAACTCTCTCTCCTTGTCATATATTCCCGTATTTATAAAATCATATAAAACCTTGTTCTCGTTGGAAGCACAGAGCAGTTTTTTTATGGGTAGCCCCATTTTCTGTGCATAGTACCCGGCCAGTATGTTCCCAAAATTACCTGTAGGAACCACAAAGTTTATCTCCCGTCCGGGTGCTATCTCTGCACGGGCACAAAGCTGGAAATAAGCAAAGAAATAATAAACTATCTGGGGCAGCAGCCTACCAATATTAATAGAGTTAGCTGACGAAAAAAGAAAGCCTTTGTCCGCCAGACTTTTTTTCAGAACTGTATCTGCAAATATTTCTTTTACCCCAGCTTGAGCAGCATCAAAGTTCCCTTTAATGCCGATTACATAGGTGTTATCGCCAGCCTGTGTAATCATCTGTTTTTTCTGGATAGCGCTGACACCTTCCTCTGGATAAAAAACTATTATTTTCACGCCTTCTACGCCAGCAAAACCACTCAAGGCTGCCTTACCTGTATCGCCAGAAGTAGCAGTAAGAATGACTATCTCTTTGTTTATCTGCAGTTTTTTAATAGCTGTTGACAAAAGATGAGGAAGCATCGTCAATGCTATATCTTTAAAAGCCAGCGTCGGTCCGTGAAATAACTCCAAAAAATATGTCCCCGGCTGGTTTTCAAGCGGAGCTGCCAAAGGGGCTATCTCCGGCGCCGTAAAATTCTGGTCATAAGCAGCGCTGACGCAGCTGGCAATTTCTTCCGATGAAAAGTCGGTCAAAAAAAGCTGCAAAATACGAATAGCCAGCTCTTGATAATTTAAATCTTTTAAACCAGTCAACTCCGAACCTAATTCAGGTATAAACTCAGGTACAAAAAGCCCCCCGTCCGCAGCCATCCCTTGTAAAACAGCCTCTGCTGCCGTTACTTTACCTGCTCCCCCCCTGGTACTTCTATAATACATCTGTCATCTCCTCTCTCATCCCCCCAAACTTCACACTCCAAAACTCCATCTAACTCCCCACTTCTCCACACTCGGGCAACCACAGAAATTAGAAGTTGGAAGTGAGAAGTTAGAAGTTGGAACGAAGACGAGAGAATACCTTAGATTACCTTTAACCTCTAAATAATACCTCTCGTCCTTTCCTCGTCTAATCTCCAACCTCTCACCCCTAACCTCCAATTAGGCAACCACAAGGGATTGCCCCTACTTTCCTCTCTGGCTCCACTTTTCACTTTTCATTTTTCACTTTTCATTTCTTTCAAACTTCCTCCGTCCAAGAAATAATCCATCAGCTTGTACCCTTCTGCAATATGCAAGCCTGTCTCCCGGGCAGAATTCTCATCATAAGTATGGTCAGAAAAATCGAGTTCCCGGGTGCTATCATAAATTAAAAAAGGCACTGCATCCCTAGTATGTGTTCTCAGAGATAATGGGGTAGCATGGTCGGGTAAAAATAATATCTTGTAATCTTCACCGCTTTTATCCAGTCCTTCTTTGATTGTTTTAACTGTTTTTTCGCTTATCAACTCTATAGCCTTTACTTTATTTTCTATTTCATACTGATGACCACACTCATCCGGCGCCTCAATATGCAGAAAAACAAAATCCTGTCCACTTGCAAGCTCTCGCAAAGCTGCTTCTGCTTCTGCCACAAAATCCGTGTCAATCGTAGCCGTAGAACCTAGCACGTCAATAGACTTAAGCCCGGCAGATAAACCGATTCCCTTTATCAGGTCAACTGCAGAGATAACTGAGCCTTTCACTTTGTACTTTTTATAAAAATTTTTCAGCGCAGGTTTTTTGCCTTCACCCCAGATCCAGATAGAATTAGCAGGATTAAGACCTGCTGCCTGTCTTTTCTTGTTTATTTCATGTTGTTTTAAAAACAGTACGCTTTTCTCCATCATCTGCCTAATCACTTCACTGCCTTTGCCGGCAGGCAGATAGGCACCTGTTTCTTTACCAATAATATCATGAGGCGGAGTAAGTTGCCAGGCAAAAGGACCTTCCTCCCAAACCATCAAATGCCGATAACTTAACCCCGGGTAAAAGCTTATCTTTTCTGTGGCTAAATGCCTGTTAATATCCACTATAAGTTCTTTAGCCTCTGCCGAGGATATCTCTCCGGCACTATAATCCAGCAATTTCTTTTTTTCATAAGGCTCGTTTTCAGAAAGAGTTACTAGGTTGCAACGAAAAGAAATGTCGTCGTCTGCCAGTTTTATCCCCATACTGGCCGCTTCAAAGGGAGAGCGCCCACTATAAACCTCGTGTGGATCATATCCCAAAACAGCAAGGTTCGCCGTATCACTCCCTGGGGGCAAATCCTCCGGTACAGTTTTAACTGTCCCCATAATACTACGCCTAGCTAAATAATCAACAGTCGGCTTTATGGCTCGCTGCAAAGGAGTTTTATTATCTAACTGTTCCAGTGGATAATCCGCCATGCCGTCTCCTAAAATAACAATATATTTCATATCACTCTGTCCTCTTATCTTTTATACAGACACTGCCCTGGTGCTGCTTAGCATACTTTTTGACTTCGGCAGCTATCTCTGCTACTTCCCAATGCGTTTTGATTTCTCTTTTTTCATTATGTACTACGGCAATAGAAAGAGAAATTAAAGGAAATCTCTCCTTCTCGCCCCGACGGTTTTTGGTTTCGATGTAGCCTTTTTGGAAGTCTTTTTCATTATAAAATCTTTCTCGCTGCTCTTCTAGTCTGGTGATTATTTTCTGACAAATAGCATCAACCTTATCAAAAGTTGTTATGGCCACAAAATCATCCCCACCGATATGACCGACAAAATCATCTGTGTTTCCTTGCTCTTTGATAACTTCTTCAATAATCCGACCCATGGTAAGTAAAACATCGTCCCCCTTGAAAAACCCATAAACATCATTATAGCTTTTAAAATTATCTAGGTCCAAATATAGCAAGGCGAACTTTCGCCCCGGTTCAGCCAATATTTTCTTTACCTGCTCTTCAATCAAAATATTCCCCGGCAATCCAGTAAGTGGACTAAAAACCCTCTCCTGCTTGGCACGCCTTAAATGACTGTTTATCCGGGCTATCAACTCATCTTCAGCAAAAGGTTTGGTAATATAGTCATCTGCTCCCGCTTCCAATCCAGCTACTTTATCCTTGAGTTTCGCTTTTGAAGAAATAAAGATAATCGGTAAATGGCTGGTTCTGGTGTCATTAGATAAAGCCCTACAAAACTGTATGCCGTCAAGGTCAGGCATAAGCACATCTAACAATATCAAATCAGGCTGAAAACTTAAAATTTTATCTAATGCTTTCTGCCCCTCCATAATAGCTTCCGCTTCGAACCCGGCCCCGTCCAGAAGGTCTCGTAGTATAAGCACAAAAGTTCTACTATCATCAATAATAAGGATTTTACTTCCCATGAAAACACCTCCTAAAACAAATAGCCGCCCGGGTTTAAGGAACCCGGGTTCACGGTTCACGGTTCAAGGTCCTTGTCTTCAAATCATCCAATCACCTTCGGCAGAGTTTACCCCATTCGACTACGCTCAGTGCAACCTTCACCATCTAACCATACCCCTTTTTATCTCTTTATCTTTTTATCT